>NZ_JBYISM010000033.1:0-116345 GCF_057708605.1 Nocardia sp. bgisy118
CCTCTCCCCCCCCCCCCCCCCCCCGGGACGCGGTGGTTTCCGCTGTCATCGCGACACCTACGCCGAGGCCAGCGCGTCGAGCTGCTCGAGCGACTTGTCCAACTGCTTGATGCCGTCCTTCTCGACCGCCTTGCCGAGCGCGCCCTTGATCAGCGCGCCCTCGAAGTCACCGGACACCAGGATGGTGCTGCCCGCGCCCTTGGGCTGGATGTCGAAGGTGAATTCGGTCTTCACCCCGGCCATTCCGGTGCCGCCGAGGGTCAGCTTGTTCGGGGCCTCGACCGCCTTGATGGTCCACTCCAGCTTGTTGGCCATGCCGAGCATGACGATCTTCGCCACCAGCTTGGACCCCTCGGCCAAGACGGTGGGCGGTTCCTCCATGAAGCGCTCGTGGATGGTGAACCACTTGTCCCAGGTCTGCGGGTCGGAGACGACCGCCCACAGCGCCTCGGGAGTGGCGTTGACGTCCTTGGTGGCTTCGATGTGTCCCATGATTGCTCCTGTCGGGTAAGGGTTTTCGCCGGTCAGCGGTCGGCGCGCCGGTAGGCGGTCACGACCGCGGCACCGCCGAGGCCGATGTTGTGCTGTAGCGCGGCGGTGACGCCCTCGACCTGGCGTTTGTCGGCTGTGCCGCGCAGCTGCCAGGTGAGCTCGGAGCACTGCGCCAGGCCGGTGGCGCCCAGTGGGTGTCCCTTGGAGATGAGGCCACCCGAGGGGTTGACGACCCACTTGCCGCCGTAGGTGGTCTGGTTGGCGTCGATCAGCGCGCCCGCCTCGCCGGGGCCGCAGAGGCCGAGCGCCTCATAGAGCAGCAGCTCGTTGGCCGAGAAGCAGTCGTGCAGCTCGATGACCTGGAAGTCCTCGGGACCGAGGCCCGCCTGCCGGTAGACCTGCTGTGCGGCTTGGACATTCATGTCGTAGCCGATCAGGTTCTTCGCGGTGCCGTCGAAGGTGGAGGCGAAGTCGGTGGTCATGGCCTGGCCGACGATCTCGACGGCCTGCCCGGCGAGATCGTGCGAGTTCACGAAGTCCTCGCTCGCCAGGACGACCGCGCCGGAACCGTCGGAGGTCGGCGAGCACTGGAGCTTGGTGAGCGGGTCGTAGATCATCCGCGCGCCGAGGATGTCGTCGAGGGTGTACTCGTCCTGGAACTGGGAGTACGGGTTGTTCACCGAGTGCTTGTGGTTCTTGTAGCCGATCTTGGCGAAGTGCTCGGCGGTGGTGCCGTACTCCTTCATGTGCTCGCGGCCCGCCGCGCCGAACATCCACGGCGCCACCGGGAAGAGCACCTCGGAGATCTCGGCCAGCGCCATGACGTGCTTGGCCATCGGCTGCTCGCGATCGTCCCAGGTGGAACCGAGCGAGCCGGGCTGCATCTTCTCGAAGCCGAGCGCCAGCGTGCAGTCGGCGAGCCCGCCGCGGATCGCCTGCGCCGCGAGGTACAGCGCGGTCGACCCGGTCGAGCAGTTGTTGTTGACGTTGATCACGGGGATACCGGTCATGCCCAGTTCGTAGACCGCGCGCTGGCCGGAGGTGGATTCGCCGTAGACGTAGCCGACGTAGGCCTGCTGGACCTCACGGTAATCGATGCCCGCGTCGGCGAGGGCCTTGGTGCCCGACTCGCGGGCCATGTCCGGGTAGTCCCAGTCGGTGCCGTCCTCGTTCTTGCGACGGCCCGGCTTCTCGAATTTCGTCATGCCGACGCCGACGACATAAACCCTGCTCGCGAAGCGAGTCGATGGGGGGTGGTGGTCGGGCGACGGGTGGGCGTTGTTCGCCATCGAACTCCTCACTTCGGGCCTGCGCGCGCCGTGGCGATGCACCGGTGGCGCGGGCGACGGACATCAGCGTCCGATCCGACCGGATCGAGCTGAAACAAACATACAAAGCTGTATGTAAGACCGCAAGGGTTATCCGATACTCGTGGTTCCAGATGGCGAATGGGCAGGTCAATCAAGCGTTGACGGACATACAACTAGTTGTGTATCTGCGCCATCTGCCGCTGATATGTCAACCGGATGCGCCCCACTGCCCGCGACTCGGCAACCCCACAGGCGAGCGCGTGGTGTCAGTTCTCACCTGATCTGTCGTTTCTCACGCGATCTGCCGCAACCGTGGCGAGTTCTCACTCGAACCCGCGAGGATGCTCAGGTGCGGACGCCCGTGACGAGGGCAGCGCGAATCTTGCAGGCGGAATGACAGTCCGATACGGTGTGGCCGTGATCTTCTCTTGTGGGAAGGGCGCCGCGCGCCCCTGCCGGTGACGCCCGGGGAGTGGCTGGTTTCCGATGATCAGACCACTCTTCTTGCTTATGCGGTCGATCTCAGCGCCTTGCACGGTCCAGGGCCGTGGAGTGCCGGGGGTAGTCCGCTTCCGGACGGCCTACCCAACGAATGCGAATTCCCGAAATCGACTGTCCTCGTCGGCGTAGAGAGCCAATACTTCAAGGCTCCAATCAATTCATCTTCTGCCGCTGCGGTGGTCACGGCGATCGCAGAGATCGTTGAGGCACCCGGTGGTGCGGCGATCGAGGTATTGCACGACCAACTCGCTGATTGCCGCGCATTCGATCTGGCTGATGACCTGGTTCGTGAGCTGCGCTCGATCGACTTGCCCGTCGAGGATGTGCGGTCGGTAGCACGGCAGCTGACAGAACGCGGCACTCGCCGCAATGCGGTGGCCCTCGGCATCGTCATGTTGGGCGTGGTCGGCGACGAACGGGATCGGGAGTTGCTGCTACTACTGGGCGGGTTGGGCGAACTCACGCTCTACGCGGCTGTCGCACTGGCCAATTCCCAACCCGATCGTGATCGTGCGGTATTTCAGCTTGCTCGCCGGGTCGACGGATGGGGACGTGTCCACGCCGTACAGCGTTTGACGGGATCCCGAGATCCCGAGATCAAAGCTTGGTTGTTGCGGACCGGCTTCCGTAACAACGTGATGACCGCATACCTCGCCCACATCGCGGCCACCACAGGCGATCTCCGCGACGCTCTGCTCGAGTCCTCCGTCGATGACGAACTACTGGACGGCGCTGCCGACATCCTGGACGCATTGATCGTCGGTGAACCGACCACGGATATCCGGAACTACCCCGATGCGCTACCAGTGCTGGTTCGCTACTGCGAATTACTCACCGCCGCTGCTCCGACCCTCCCACGCATCCGTAGCGTGCGAACCATCACGGAATTGCTGAATGATTCGCCCCCGGAACTGGATTGGCCCTCGGACAAGGTCGCCGCTCTGGCCGCCGATTACTCGGCGCTGGTGGCCCGCGCCGACTGGTCCGACATGATCCGGTCCGGGCTCACCGAGCCGCAGTGGGGCGAATTCGGTTTCAACCCAACCTCCGCTGTCCATGACGCACGGGCCTTCACCGGCCGACTGTCACGCTGGCCTGCCGGACCAGCCCCTCGTGCAGACCGGCCTACAATCTCGCCGCACCCGATAAACCATCTGAACACCGCACTCGAACTCGTCCTTCTCGCAGCATTCCCCGCAGCCCTCGCCGATGACGTACGCGTCGTCGCGCAGGGCCTGCCGCCAGCGCGATATCCGGTGCTCTCTCGGGGTTTCAACGTCCTTGTCGAAGGTGAGCACCTCGCGATCCCTTACCGCCTGTGCACCCCCGCTCCATCGGACGACACCTCAGCCCAACTGTCTGCGACGCAGACCAAGATCCTGCACTGCCTCTACAGCCGCCACAGCGACGGCTACGTCCGCCAGCACCACCTCAACCAGATCATCGGCGCCACCGATCCGTGGATCGTCCCCTTCGTCATCAAGCTCGTCGGTGAATACGTGGTCGACATTGTCATCGACATCAAGCGGGGACTCACCGATGTCGTCACAGTCGACACTGCCCAGCACGAGGCTTACGGACGGTTCGCCGCCGCCAACCCCGACTTCGTCCACCTCACCAGCCAACGCGTCGCCAGCTACTGGCGCTGCTACTACCGAAACCGATACCCGCACCGCTACTACCCCGGCCGAATCGTTCTGAACGAGCTGCAAGAAGCCGCCGCCGCATACCGAGCGCCCGCGATGACAACCCCCGCCTCCTCCGTCGACCCGCGGCATTCAGAAATCCGCCGAATCAGATGAGACGGACTTGACGACAACATGACCGATGCATCGGGGCACTTCGGCGTGGCGCGCTTCGGCGTCGGCATCGGTGAAACATGACGCCTTGCCGGAGGCAGCCTGCGGAGCCTCAGAGATGGAGACAGTGACAGGGCAGCTCCGGCATCGGCGAGCTTCGGCGCCAGCGTGATTCAGCGTCGGCGCGCGTCGCATCACTGCAATCGCGGAACGAGACTCGCCACCGCTGCGGCGCGCAGATTCGCCGACGCGCGGACCCAGCGCCGACGAGCCCGGTCGGTGTCGGGCTCGATGAAGTTCGAGATGAGGATGCCGCGCAGGGCGTCCATCGCGGTGTAGACGAAATCGCGAGCGTCCTTGCGGCGCATCTCGTCCGGGACGAAGCGGGCCACGGCCATCAGCACCGCGTTGTTGACGAACGGCTCGACCTTCTCCATGGCCGAGGCCAGCACCGGATCGGTCCGGCCGGCCACCCACAGCTCGACGGTCGCGATGAACAGCGGGCCCTGGTGCAGCTCCCACAGGAAGTCCAGCGCCGCGGCGACCGGATCGGCGCCGCTCTCGACCTTGGCCATCTCCCGCATCGCGGTCTCCGCGCGGCGCTGAGCCAGGTGACTGATCGCGGCGACGACGAGATCGTTCTTGGACCCGAAGTGGTGCACCTGCGCCCCGCGCGTGACCCCCGCGCGCTCGGCGACCCGCGGCGTCGTTGTGCCCGCGTAGCCGTATTCGACCAGGCAGTCGATGGTGGCGTCGAGCAGCCGGACGCGCATCTCGCTGCTGCGCTGCTCCTGGGTTCGGCGCTGCGGCTTGTCGGCGGCGGTCCTGGTCATTCCGACGATTCTACACTTACATACAGATCTGTATGTTCTGGCGTTTCGGTGCGCCGGGCGATCCACACGGTGACGGCGAACAGCAGCGTACCGCCCACCGCGAGGCCCGCGCCGACGGCGGCGGGAGCGGTGTAGCCGAGGCCCGCGGCGATGACGAGGCCGCCGAGCCAAGCGCCCGCGGCATTGGCGATGTTCAAGGCCGCGTGATTGAGTGCGGCGGCGAGGGTTTGGGCGTCGGCGGCGACGTCCATCAGGCGGGTCTGCAAAGCGGGGGCGAGCGCCGCGCCGGTCGCGCCGACCAGAAACGCGCCGAGCCCGGCGGTGACCGGGTGCTGCGCCGCGGCGACGAAACCCGCCAGCACCACGGACATGGCGACCAGCGCGAGCAAGATCGCGCGATCGACGCCGCGATCGGCGAGCACGCCGCCCACGATATTGCCCGCCACCATGCCGAGACCGAACAGCATCAGCACCACCGGCACCAGGCCGAGCGACATACCCGCCACATCGGTGAGGGTGGTGGTGATGTAGGTGTAGACGGCGAACATGCCGCCGAAGCCGATGGCCCCGACCGCCAAGGTCAGCAATACCTGCGAACGACGCAGCGCGCCGAGTTCGGTCATCGGGTTGGTGGTTTTGATGCCGGTGAGTTCCGGCACGAATCGCACGAGCGCCGCGACCGTGGTGATGCCGATCAGGGCGACCACCAGGAAGGCGTCCCGCCAGCCGAGATGCTGGCCGAGCCAGGTGGCTGTGGGAACGCCGACGACATTGGCGGCGCTCAACCCCAGCATAACCGCGGCAATGGCTTTGGCGCGCCGGCCTGCCGGCGCGAGCGTGGCGGCGGCCAGCGAGGCGACGCCGAAATAGGCGCCGTGCGGCAGACCCGAGACGAAGCGCGCGGCGACCAAGGTCTGGAAGTTCGGCGCCACCACGGTGGCCGCGTTGCCCACGGTGAACGCGATCATCAAGGCGATGAGCAGGCGCTTGCGCGGAACCCGCGCGCAGAGCGCGGCCAGTACAGGCGCGCCGATCACCACACCGAGCGCATAGGCCGACACCGCGTGACCGGCGATCGGCTCGGAGACGTTCATAGCCTGCGCGATATCAGGCAGCAATCCCATGGTGACGAACTCGGTCGTGCCGATGCCGAAGCCGCCCAGAGCCAGTGCCAGCATCGCGGGGACATGCCAATCGGTCCGCGCCTTCTCGGGCGGGTCGGGCTGATGGGTGGCTACCTGGCTCGTCACGTCTTCATGTAACCGGCGCGCGAGCCGGATCGCTCCCCGATCCGACGTGAGTTAGACCACCGCCTGCCGCCGTATTCGCCCAGCTCACTCGATATTCCAGCAAGTGGGACAGGTCAGCCGATCGACTCCCGGCGCGCGAAGGTCCTCCGGTACCCGGCGGGCGTCACGCCGATCACGGACGCGAAATGCCTGCGCAGGTTGGTCGCGGTCCCCAGGCCGGACAGGCGGCTGATCCGCTCGATGTTGAAGTCGGTAGTCTCCAGCAGCGATTGGGCATGCGCGAGTCGCTGATTCAGCAACCACTGCATCGGAGTGGCTCCGGTGGAGCGGTGCAGGCGGCGATGGAAGGTGCGCGGGCTCATATTGGCTCTGGCCGCCAACGTGTCCACGGTCAACGGCTCGTCGAGGTGTTCGGCCGCCCACTGGAGCACCACGCCCAGGTCGTCCGCTGGGTGCGCGGGCACCGTCCGGTCCACGTACTGGGCCTGACCGCCGGACCGGTGCGGCGGGATGACCATCCGGCGCGCCAGCTGGTTGGCCACCTCGGCGCCCAGATCGCGCCGCACCAGGTGCAGGCACAGGTCGACCGCCGCGGTCATGCCCGCGCTGGTGAGCACGTCGCCGTCGTCGACGTAGAGCACCGAGTCGTCGACCTCGATGGCAGGGAAGCGCTTCGCCAGCATCTCCGCGTGCACCCAGTGCGCGGCCACGCGCCGCCCGTCCACCAGCCCCGCGGCCGCCAGCGCGAAGGTGCCGTCGCAGAGCCCGACCATGCGCGCGCCCCCGCGATGCGCGGCCGCCAGCGCGTCGAGCAATTCGGGTGGCAGTTCGCGTTCAGCGGTGACGCACTCGTTGGCCACCGAAGGAACGATCACGGTGTCGGCGGTGAGCAGGTCGTCGAGACCGTGCTCGGCGCGCAGGAAGGCGCCGAAACCGATCGGCTGGGTCTCCGGCTGCGGTGTCACCGAGCAGACCTTCAGCTCGTACCAGGGCTCCGCCAGATCCGGCTGCGGCGTGCCGAAAATCGAGGCGACGACACCCAATTCGTACAGATCCCACGGGTGCAGCGCGCCGGGAGCGATGGCCATGGCGACGGTTCGACCACTCATGCCCGCGCCCCGCTGACGCTTGGCTTCGGCGTTCGCTCTGCGCGCTGGCACATGATTCGCTCGCTCATTCCTCGAGTATGGCAGGAATAGTTCGATCGGCGTCAGTTCTGCCACTCACGTCTCGGCGACCCGAGCGCGAAGACTGGTCGGCGGGCGCCCACCCGACAGAACGACACGACGGAGGAATCATGAGCAAGGCATCGGTCACCGTGCTGGGTCTCGGACGGATGGGCACGGCGATCGCCGAGGTCTTCCTGCGCAACGGGCACCCGACCACGGTGTGGAATCGCACGCCGGGCAAGGCGATTCACCTCGACGAGCTGGGCGCACGGCGCGCCGACAACGTCGCGGACGCGGTCGCGGCGGGCGAACTGATCGTCACCGTGCTCGCCGACACCGCGGCCGCCGGAGACCAACTGGCCCCGCTGGGCTCGGCGCTGAACGGACGCACGGTACTGAACGTCGCCACCGGCAGGCCCGACACCGCGCGCGAGCTGGCCGACCGGCTCGCCGAGCACGGCGCGCGCTTGCTGGACGGCGGCATCTTCGGCGTCCCGCAGACAGTGGGCACACCCGATACGCTGCTCGTCTACAGCGGCGCGGCCGACGCCGAGGCCGAATTCGCGGACGTCGTCAGGGAACTGGGCGCGACGAGGTACGTGGGGACCGACGCGGGCCTCGCGGCGCTGCACGACATGGCGGTGCTCGGCGGGATGTACGGCCTGTTCGGCGGGTTCTTCCAGGCGACGGCGATGGTGCACACCGAGCAGGTCTCCGCGGTGGACTTCACCGATACGTTCCTGGTGCCCTGGTTGCGCGCGCTGCTCGACATGCTGCCGACGCTGGCCGCCGAGATCGACTCGCGGGAGTTCTCGGTGAACTTCTCCGATCTCGCGGTCAACGCAACCGGGCTCGTCGACATCCGCACCACCAGCCGAAACCAAGGCGTGGCAACGGATCTGCTCGATCCATTGCAGCGCCTGTTCGACGCCGAGGTCGAACGCGGGCACGGAACGGCCAGCTTCACCAGGGCATTCGCCGGACTGGTCGACACACCGGCGTCTTCCGGGAGCTGAGCACGCCGCGCGAATGGACCGCGGCGCATCGGCACTCGACCGACACACACGGCGTGCCGCACGCGACGGCCGCACCGGCGTCATCGGGATCCGCCGCGGCGTTCCCGGATACACGTCGGGCACCCGTTCACCGCGAGGTGGGCGGGTGCCCGGTTCAACCTCCGGCGCTGGGAAGTCCCAGCGCCGGTCGGGGTCGGACGGATCACGCCCGGCCCCCGGTGTGGACTCAGCGCAGCGCGCGAGCCAGATTCGCGTCGAGCGCGCCGAGGAACTCCTCGGTGGTCAGGTAACCCTGGTCGCCGCCGACGAGCAGCGCGAGGTCCTTGGTCATCTGGCCGCCCTCGACGGTCTTGATGACGACGTCCTCGAGGGTCTGCGCGAAGCCGATCACCTCGGGGGTGTTGTCCAGCTTGCCGCGGTGCTCGAGGCCGCGGGTCCAGGCGAAGATCGACGCGATCGGGTTGGTCGAGGTCGGCTTGCCCTGCTGGTGCTGGCGGTAGTGCCGGGTGACGGTGCCGTGCGCGGCCTCGGCCTCACAGGTCTGGCCGTCCGGGGTGAGCAGCACCGAGGTCATCAGACCCAGCGAACCGAAGCCCTGGGCCACGGTGTCGGACTGCACGTCGCCGTCGTAGTTCTTGCAGGCCCAGACGTAGCCGCCCTCCCACTTCATGGAGGAGGCGACCATGTCGTCGATGAGACGGTGCTCGTAGGTCAGGCCCGCCGCATCGAACTGGCTCTTGAACTCGGCGTCGAAGACCTCCTGGAAGGTGTCCTTGAACATGCCGTCGTAGGCCTTCAGGATGGTGTTCTTCGTCGACATGTACACCGGGTAGTTCTGCTGCAGGCCGTAGTTGAACGACGCCCGCGCGAAGTCTTCGATGGACTTCTTGAAGTTGTACATGCCCATGATGACGCCGCCGTCCTCCGGCATCTTCACGACCTCGTGCACGATCGGCTCGCTGCCGTCCTCGGGGGTGAAGGTGAGGGTGACGGTGCCCGCCTCGAAGACCTTGAAGTCGGTGGCGCGGTACTGGTCGCCGAAGGCGTGGCGGCCGATGATGATCGGCTTGGTCCAGCCGGGAACCAGTCGCGGAACATTGGAGATGATGATCGGCGCGCGGAAGATGGTGCCGCCGAGAATGTTGCGAATGGTGCCGTTGGGCGAGCGCCACATCTTCTTGAGGCCGAACTCCTCGACGCGGGCCTCGTCCGGCGTGATCGTGGCACACTTCACGCCGACGCCGTGCTTCTTGATGGCGTTGGCCGCGTCGATGGTGACCTGGTCGTCTGTCTTGTCCCGGTATTCGATGCCCAGGTCGTAGTACTCGAGGTTCACGTCGAGGTACGGGTGGATCAGCTTGTCCTTGATGAACTGCCAGATGATCCGGGTCATCTCATCACCGTCGAGTTCGACGACGGCGCCTTCAACCTTGATCTTGGACATGGATCTTCGTGTCCTCCTAGGATGGTGCCCTTATTGCACGGCCAGGCGAACACGCTTGTGAGCGGACCCCAGCTGTTCAACAGACAACGTATATGTACCGCGTTGTTTGCGGGACGTGTGGTGCAAGCAAGACAAGCGTACTGCTGCCGACGATCTCACCGTGCGGGGAGGGCCCACTGTGCGGACGACGCGCCGAGTTACCGACGAGTAGCCCCCCTGTGACCCCAACCACTTTCTCCATAATGTCATCCCGGGGCGATCGACCACTCCGACCTGGGCGGGAACTGGACGACCGCCGGAGGCGACACCGCCCGCGCACCGGATCTGCGAGGATCCGATGCGCGGGCTATGCCCGGTCCGAATCAGACCGCGATCGGAATCCGAGCGCCCTCCTCCGCGTCCTCGGCGAAGTGCTCCGGTCCGGCCTTGATCATCAGCGCGATCACCGGGATCGCGGCGAGGAAGAAACCCGCACCGACGTAGAACGCGACGTCGTAGCTGTGGATGGCGGCGCGGGCGGCCAGGTCGCTGACGGTCGGGTTGTCGGCGAAGTAATCCTTCGCCGCCTGCACCGAGATCGTGGTGAGCAGCGCGGTGCCGACCGCGCCGCCGACCTGCTGGGCCGCGTTGAGCAACGCGCTCGCGACACCGGCGTCGGCCTCGTCCACCCGGTGCAGCGCGACCGCCTGCATCCCGACGAACAGCGGACCCATGCCGAGCGCGATCAGCAGCTGGGCGGGCAGCACGCCCGCGGCATAGCTGTCGCCGTAGCTCAGCTGCGCGAGCCAGATCAGCCCGACCACGCCGAGCGCGGCGCCCACCACCATCAGCGGCCGCGGCCCGAGCTTCGGCAGCAACGCGCTGGTGACGCCCGCTGAGATCGCGATGCCCGCGGGGAACGGCAGGAACGCGACACCGGCCTTCAGCGGCGAGTAGCCGAGCGTGACCTGGAAGTAGAAGCTCAGGAACAGGAACATCGCGAACATCGCGATGGGGATGAGCAACGCGGCGAGCAGCGCGCCGCCGCGGTTGGTCTCCCCGGGAATGCGCAGCGGCAACAGCGGATTCGAGGAACGACGCTCGATCACGACGAACGCGATCAGCAGCGCGAGCCCGGCCGCGAGCAGCCCGAGGGTGCCGCCCGAGGTCCAGCCGTGCTCGGCGGCGCGGCTGAAGCCGTACACGATGGCGATCAGGCCTGCCGTCACGGTGACGGCGCCGGGCACGTCGTAGCCGCCGGTCCGGGCGACGGGCACGTCCTTGATCACGAACGCGAGCGCGCCGACCAGCGCGATGATCGCGATCGGGGTGTTGACCAGCAGGGTCCACCGCCAGGACGCGTATTCGGTGAGCGCGCCGCCCGCGATCAGCCCGATGGCCGCGCCGCCCGCGGAGATGCCCGCGAACACCGCGAAGGCCCGGGCCCGTTCCTTCGCCTCGGTGAAGGTCACCGAGACCAGCGCGAGCGCCGCGGGTGCGAGCAGTGCGGCGAAGGCGCCCTGAAGTCCCCGGCCCGCGAAGAGCTGAGCGCCGTTCTGCGCCAGACCCGCGAGCGCCGACGCGGCGGCGAAGCCGACCAGGCCGACCATGAAGATCAGGCGGCGGCCGAGAAAGTCGGCCAGACGGCCGCCGAGCAGCAGCAGTCCGCCGAAGATCAGTGTGTACGCGGTGAGGGCCCATTGCTTGTCGCCCTCGCTGATGCCCAGGTCACGCTGCGCGAATGGCAGCGCGATCGTCACGATGGTCGCGTCGAGGACCACCATCAGCTGGGCCAGACCGATCACCCCCAATGCCAGCCAGCGGGCCGAGTCGCGCCGGCCCTCCGGCACGTGCACGGCTGTCGAAGTCTCGCTCACTTTGTCTCCTCAATCGTCCGAAGTGGCGTGGCAGCAATCCTGTCATCGGCCGACATTTGGCGTCAATAGAAAAATGTCGCAGTCAGACATTTGCCTGGATAGGACAGTTGATGTGGGATCTGCGTTACAGTGGGGAGATGCTCGAATCACCGACGCCGAGTCCGGACACGGTCGGCAATCCCGCCGTGACCGGGGACAACGCCGCGCCTGCGAACCGAGGATGCGGCGATACCGCGATGCGAGAACGCCCGATCGGCCTGCGCGAGCGCAAGAAGCAGCAGACCAGGATGCGGATCACGAGCATCGCGCTGGAGCTCTGCGAGGCCCAGGGCTTCGACGCGACAACGGTCGAGCAGATCGCCAACGCGGCCGACGTCTCGCCACGCACCGTGAACCGCTACTTCGAGACGAAGGAGGACATCGTCCTCGCGCCCGTCCTCGACTTCGGCGAAATGGTTGCCGACAAGTTGCGAGAAGAGCCGTGTGGCGGCAACGAACTGCGCGCGCTGTGCAATGCCTACCTGCGGGTGATCGATGACGCTGCCACCGAGAACTCGCCGGTCTCGTTCCGCAGGTTTCAGCAGATGCAGCGGATCGCGCGCGACTGCCCTTCGGTCAACAGCCGCGCGCTGGAGTTCGCCGACAACAAATCCGACGCCATCACCGCCGTGCTGGCCGAGCGCCTCGACACCACGCAGGGGGCGCTTTCCGTCCGGCTGATCGTCTCCACCTGGCAGATGCTGTGCCATTTGGCGATGGACGCGCACGATGCGCTGATCATGGACGGCGATCCGGCCACCGCGGTGCGTGCGTCGAAGGAGACCTTGCTCGACGCGTACGCGGAGTTCATGCGGGTCTGCACCGAACCGCCTGCCGAATCGGCGAAGTGAGATCGGCTACGAATTTCGGTCATTGACCGCCCGCCAGCTACCATGTCCGTCAGGTCATGAGTGCCAGCGCCAAGCCCCGGCTCGCTGGACGGCAACCCTCCAGCAGCGGTGGGGTGCTCCGGGTGATGACCGGGCCCTCGACGGTCGAGGGCAAGCGCGCTGTCAGGAGGTTCCCGGAAATTGTGTTGTTGTGGATAGACCGCATTCCCGATCTCGTTAGTTCCGGCGAACAACTCTTGTGGAGCATGACATGACCGACCCCGTCGCGGCCGAGTTCGATCCTGCCCTGTGGTCCTTCGAGACCAAGCAGATCCACGCGGGCCAAGCCCCCGATCAGAGCACCGGCGCCCGCGCGCTGCCGATCTACCAGACCACCTCCTACGCCTTCCGCGACACCGACCACGCGGCCGCGCTGTTCGGGCTCGCCGAACCGGGCAACATCTACACCCGGATCATGAACCCGACCCAGGACGTGGTCGAGCAGCGCATCGCCGCTCTGGAAGGCGGCGTCGCGGCACTCCTGCTGTCCTCAGGGCAGGCCGCCGAGACCTACGCGATCCTGAACCTGGCCGCCGCGGGCGACCACATCGTGTCCAGCCCGCACCTCTACGGCGGCACCTACAACCTGTTCCGCTACTCGCTGCCCAAGCTCGGCATCGAGGTCTCGTTCGTCGAGGACCCGGACGATCTCGAGCAGTGGCGCGCCGCGATCCGGCCCAACACCAAGGCGTTCTTCGGCGAGACCATCGCCAACCCGAGCAGCGCCGTGTTCGACATCCCCGGCATCGCCGAGGTCGCGCACGCCGCCGGGATCCCGCTCATCGTGGACAACACGGTCGCCACCCCGTACCTGATCCAGCCGCTGTCGCACGGCGCCGACATCGTGGTGCATTCGGCCACGAAGTACCTGGGCGGGCACGGCACCGCTGTCGCGGGCGTGATCGTCGACGGTGGCGCCTTCGATTGGACCGTCCGCGACGACAACGGCGAGTCCCGCTTCCCCGGCTTCACCACCCCGGACCCCAGCTACCACGGCGCGGTCTTCGCCGATCTCGGCGCACCCGCGTACGCGCTGAAGGCCCGCGTGCAGCTGCTTCGCGATCTGGGCGCGGCGGTCTCGCCGTTCAACGCCTTCCTCATCGCGCAGGGCATCGAGACGCTCAGCCTGCGCGTCGAGCGCCACGTCGCCAACGCGCAGGCGGTCGCCGAATTCCTGGCCGAGCACCCCGCCGTCGAATCCGTCTTCTACGCGGGGCTGCCCGACTCGCCGTGGCACGAGCGGGCCAAGCGGCTGGCGCCGAAGGGGACCGGCGCGATCGTCTCCTTCGAACTGCGCGGCGGCGTCGACGCGGGCAAGAAGTTCGTGGACGCATTAGTCCTGCACAGCCACGTCGCTAACATCGGGGATGTGCGTTCTCTCGTGATCCACCCGGCCTCGACTACGCACTCCCAGCTGACGCCCGAGCAGCAACTGGCCTCCGGCGTCACCCCGGGACTGGTCCGTCTCGCCGTCGGCATCGAGGGAATCGACGACATTCTGGCCGATCTGCGCGCCGGATTCACGGCGGCGACGACGTGACCGTGAGCACCGATCAGAGCCCCGCCCGCCCGGCGTCCGGTGTCGACCTGCTGCCACCGCCGGACGGTCGGCCGGGCGTGATCGCCATCGGGGACGTGCGGCTGGAAAGCGGCACGGTGATCCCGGACGTGCACCTCGCGGTGCAGCGGTGGGGCGAACTCTCCCCCGCCCTGGACAATGTGGTGCTCGTCGAGCACGCTCTGACCGGTGACTCGCACGTCGTCGGCACGCCCGACGACGTGCACTCGCAGCCCGGCTGGTGGGAGGGCATGGTCGGACCGGGCGCGCCGGTGGACACCGACGAATGGTGTGTCATCGCGACCAACGTGCTCGGCGGCTGTAAAGGCAGCACCGGACCGTCCTCGCCCGCGCCCGACGGCGAACCGTGGGGCTCGCGTTTCCCGGAGATCTCCATCCGCGATCAGGTGACCGCCGAGGCCGCGCTGCTGGATCTGCTCGGCATCGAGCGGCTCGCCGCGGTGGTCGGCGGCTCGATGGGCGGCATGCGGGTGCTGGAGTGGATGATCGGCAAGCCCGAGCGGGTGGCCGCGGCGCTGGTGCTCGCCGTCGGCGCCCGCGCCACCGCGGACCAGATCGGTACCCAGACCACCCAGATCGCGGCCATCAAGGCCGATCCGGACTGGCAGGGCGGCGACTATCACGACACTGGCCGCACGCCGAGGACCGGCATGGGCATCGCCCGCCGCATCGCGCACCTGACCTACCGCACCGAGGGCGAACTCGACCACCGCTTCGAGAATCGGGCGCAGGGCTCCGAGGACCCGTGGCGCGGCGGCCGCTACGCGGTGCAGAGCTATCTCGACCACCAGGCCGAAAAGCTCTGCAAGCGTTTCGATCCCGCCACCTACGTGCTGCTCACCGAGGCTATGAACCGGCACGACGTCGGTCGTGGACGCGGCGGAATCCGAGCGGCGCTGGCCGCGACGCCGGTGCCGTGCGTGGTGGGCGGCGTCGACTCCGACCGCCTGTACCCGCTGCGCACCCAGCAGGAACTGGCCGACGCGCTGCCCGGCTGCGATCGACTGGAAGTAGTGCATTCCCGCGACGGCCACGACGGATTCCTCACCGAGGCCGCGGCCGTTTCCAAACTGCTCATCGAGACCATGCGCCTGGCGCGCGAGAACCGGTAGCCACAGCCTCCCCGTCGCACGAGACCAGCTGGGACACAGCGGTTTCGCGCGTCGCTGTGCTTCTCGGCCGGTGCCACCCAACCAGCGCGCGCCGTCCAGCGACGGCGTCGAAACGCTCGGAGGGATCAGCCGACACCGAGGGTGTTGATGGTGGCCGCCAGGAAGACGATGGCGGAGCCGAGCAGGCTCAGCGCGCCGACGTCGAACGGTTTGCTGCGCACCGCGAGCAGCCCCACCCGCGCGCTCGGCAGGCACAAACGGAAGGTCGCGGCCAACAGCGTCGCACCGCCGAAGAACAACGCGCCGCGGCGCCAGCGATCCGAGGCCACGAACACCACCGCGACCAGCACGACCAGCATCACGGCCACCATCGGCAGGTGACAGCGCAGGAACTGCGCGGCACGGCTACCGCCTGCGTGTCGTCCGGCGGACGCGTCGACATCGGTCACGGCACCGATTCTTGCAGATGAACCCCTGCCACCCGCACCCGCTCCGAAACCCTCCACGGCCGGCCTGATTGACTGATTCCGTGTTCCGCCTGATGTTCCATGAGCCGTGTATTCCGCCGAACACCGGCAACGCGATCCGCCTGGTCGCCGGGACCGGTTGTGAGCTGCACCTGATCGAGCCGCTGGGATTCGATCTCTCGGAGTCCAAGCTGCGCCGTGCCGGACTGGACTACCACGATCTGGCCTCGGTCACCGTGCACGAGAGCCTGCCCGCGGCATGGGAGGCGTTGCGGCCGGAACGCGTCTACGCCTTCACCACCAAGGCGACGACCCGGTACACCGACATCGCCTACCAACCCGGCGACGTCCTGCTTTTCGGCACCGAACCCACCGGTCTCCCCGACCACGTGCTCGACGACCCGCACGTCACCGCCCACGTGCGCATCCCGATGCTGCCCGGCAGGCGCTCGATGAATCTCTCCAATTGCGCCGCCGTCACCGTGTACGAAGCCTGGCGCCAGCTCGGTTTCCCTGGCGGGGTCTAGGGGCGTACCTCCGGCACCGTCTAAGCATCGATTTCGAAGCGCTTGTGGCGGGACGTGGCGCCCGCGGTGAGGCGGACGGCGGTTTTGGGGACGTCGTAGTGGTCGGCCAGGAGTTCGATGGCGGCCTTGTTGGCCTTGCCTTCGACCGCGGGCGCGCGGACGTAGAGCTGGAGCGTGCCGTCGGGGAGGGCTTCCACGAGCGGGCCTTTACGGCTGTTGGGTTTGATGATCGCCCTGACCACTGTCGGGGGCATCGGGGGCTCCTGTCTGAGTGGTCACCGGCTGCGCGGAATGGGTAGCGGCGGCCGGGGTTTCGGGGGTGGCCCGGCGCTTGCGACGCACGACGCGGACGAGGGCGAAGACGATACCGCCGACGATCGCGAGGAAGCCGAGCCAGGGAATCGCCTTGCCGATGAACACGATCGCGTCCTTCAGCCAGTCGACCAGGGAGTTCCAGCCCGCGACGACGCCATCCCAGAAGTTGCTCGGTCCCTCGTCGGAATCCTTGGCGGTCGTGGTGATCTCGATGGTGAGGGTGGACAGCGCGACCTGATCGTCGAGGAGGCGTTTCTGGGCGGTGAGGCTGTCGAGCTCGCCCTGGCGGCTGGACAGCGCCTGCTCGGCGGCGATGAGGTCGGCGGTGGTGGCGGCGGTGGTGATCAGCGCGCGCAGGCGGTCGACCGAGGCTTGCAGCGCCTTGATCCTGGCGTCCAGGTCCTCCCATTGCATGGTGACGTCCTCGCGGTTGGTGCTCACCCGGGTGAGGGTGCCGATTCCGCCGAGACCGTTGACGAACGCGTCGGTCTTGTCCGCGGGTACCCGCACGGTCAGCGAGGCGCTGGGCTCGATGTCGTCGGTGCCGGGCTGCTCGGTGCGGCTGTCCACCCGGCCGCCCGCCTCGCGCACCCGGTCGGCGACCCGCGCCGCGGCCACGATCGGATCGCCCGCCGTGAGCTCGATACTGCCGGTGACGACCTCCTTGCGGTCGACGGTGTCGGCGTCCTGTCCGCGTCCCTCGCCCGGCGCGGGCGCCTGCTCCCGGAATCCGGGCGGCGACACCGGCGCGGGCCTGGCCGTCACTGCCGTCGACCCCCCCGAATCGGCACTTTTGTCGGCGCCGCAGCCGACGAGCAGCGCCAACCCGAGCAGACCGACGCACAGCACAGCAAGCTTCCGCATGATCGCAGCGTAACCCTCACGGTGCGTACGGTCACCGAACTCGTTCCCCGCGTTGATGAGCCGCGAGCGCGTGGACACGCTCACCGGAAGTCGCGCGACTTCCCGATCCGAAGTGTCAGAGATCGGCGGGCAGGATTCGGAAGGTGTCAACGCCTGGCGTCAGCGGCTCGATCGCCCGGAAGTCACGCTGGTCCAACGTGAATATGCAATCCGTCCGATACTTATCGGCGAGCGCGACGCCGACAGCGTCCGCCAAGTCGAGCCGGAGACCCTCGTATTTGGCGCGAATCGACTGCGCGGCCGCGAGATCGACGTGCTTCAACTCCGCAAGCTTGTAGCGCCCGTCTATCAGACGTCCCAGCAGAGCATCGGTGACCTGCATCGCCGCCTCGAATCCGAGGTCGCGGTGGACGAGGTGATCCAGTTCGGTCATGACCAGTGGTGAAATCACCAATGTCTCGGTTTCCATGACCAGGAGCGCTTGCTCATGCTCCACCTGATCCTGATCGAAAGCCGCGAAGAGGGCTGAAGTATCGGCAACGATGATCACCGCCGCGCCGCCCGTGACTTGATGTGGTCGTAGACCGCGTCGTCCATCTCTTCCGCACTGCGCGATCGACCGCTGCGAAAGACCGGCAGCGGTCGATCATCCTTGGGCCTGTCCGATGAGTCGAGCAGCATGGTGATCCCCCGTCGAATGAGTTCCGCCTTGCTCACCCCCGTCGCGGCGGCTTCGGCGTCGAGCCGGACCTCCAGATCTTCGGGGAGGTACACGGTCGTCTTGATCATGCCATATAGGGTACCACCCGCAAAACTCGCCACGGTGCGTGCGGCGCCGCCTGGCTGACGCCGATGTGCGTTGACACGCTCACCGGAAGTCGCGCGACTTCCCCTCGATCCGCAGATGCAGCCGCTGAAGGTGTTCCGCGACAACGCTGACCGCGCCCTCCGCGTTCTGCACCCGGCCGCGGATGAGCAGGGCGGTGGCGCCCTGGGCCAAGCGGCGATAGCGGGTCCACAGCCCGACCGAGCAGACCACGTTCACCATGCCGGTCTCGTCCTCCAGGTTGAGGAAGGTGACGCCCGCGGCGGTGGCGGGTCGCTGGCGGTGGGTGACCGCTCCGCCGACCAGCACCCGGGAACCGTCGGGGACGGCGAGCAATCCGGCGGCGGGGATCGCACCGAGCGCGTCGAGCTGGGGACGCAGGAATTCGGTCGGGTAGCTGCCCGGTGAGATCCCGGTGGCCCACACGTCGGCGGCGGCGAGCTCCAGCTCGCTCATACCGGGCAGGGCGGGCGCGGTGGTCGCCGCCCCGGTGCCGGGCAGCCGATCCGCGCGCTCCCCCGCCGCGGCGCCCGCCGCCCACAGCGCCTCGCGCCTGCTGATGCCGAGGCTGCCGAGCGCGCCCGCGGTGGCCAGCGATTCGGCCTGGGCGACGGTGAGCGGCACCCGTCCGGTCAGATCGAGAAACGAAGTGTACGGACCGCTTTCGCGGCGGGCAGCGACGATGCGCTCGGCCGGCTCCGTGCCGAGATGACGAACCGCGGCCAGCCCGAGCCTGACCTCGGAGCCCGCCGCCTCCACGGTGGCGTCGGCGAGACTGGCATTGATGTCCGGACCGTGCACCGCGACACCGTGCCTGCGCGCGTCGGCGACCAGGGATTGCGGGGAATAGAAGCCCATCGGCTGGGCGCGCAGCAATCCGGCGCAGAACGCGGCGGGATAATGCAGCTTGAACCACGCCGAGTAGAACACCAGCGCGGCGAAACTCTGCGAATGGCTTTCCGGGAAGCCGAAATTCGCGAAGGCGTAGAGCTTCTCGTAGATACGGTCGGCGACCTCGCCGGTAATGCCGTGCAGCTCCCGCATGCCCTGGTAGAGACGGGCCTTGATCCGTTCCATGCGCTCCGGTGAGCGTTTGGAACCCATCGCGCGGCGGAGCTGATCGGCCTCGGCGGCGGTGAAACCGGCGACGTCGACGGCCATCTGCATCAGCTGCTCCTGGAACAGCGGAACGCCGAGGGTGCGGCCGAGCGAATTCTCCAGCGCCGGATGGTCGTAGGTCACCTCTTCGCGCTCGTTGCGGCGGCGGATGTACGGATGCACCGAGCCGCCCTGGATGGGACCGGGCCGGATCAGCGCGACCTCCACCACCAGGTCGTAGAAATCGCGCGGCTTCAGCCGGGGCAGGGTGGCCATCTGCGCCCGCGACTCCACCTGGAAGACGCCGACCGAGTCGGCGCGCGAGAGCATTTCGTAGACGGCGGCTTCCTTCAGGTCGAGCTTGTGCAGCTCCACCTCGACGCCCTTGTGCTCGCGCACCAGATCGATCATGTAGTGCAGCGCGGAAAGCATGCCGAGCCCGAGCATGTCGAACTTCACCAGCCCGACCGCGGCGCAATCGTCCTTGTCCCACTGCAATACGCTGCGGCCTGGCATCCGCGCCCACTCCACCGGGCACACGTCGGCGATGGGACGGTCGCAGATCACCATGCCGCCGGAGTGGATGCCGAGATGCCTCGGCAGCCCCTCGATGTCGGCGGCCAAACGCAGGACCTCGTCGGGGATGTCGGTGCCGGTCTCGGCCGCGACGCCGGACCAGCGGCTCACCTGTTTGCTCCACGCGTCCTGCTGCCCGGGCGAGAAGCCCAGCGCGCGTGCGGCATCGCGCACCGCCGACTTGCCGCGATAGGTGATCACATTGGCCACCTGGGCGGCGTATTCGCGGCCGTACTTGGCGTACACGTGCTGGATCGCCTCCTCCCGGCGATCGGATTCGATGTCCACGTCGATATCGGGCGGGCCGTCGCGTTCCGGCGAGAGGAAGCGTTCGAACAACAGCTGATTGGCCACCGGATCGACATTGGTGATGCCGATGGCGAAGCAGACCGCGGAGTTGGCCGCCGAACCCCGGCCCTGGCACAGGATGTCGTTGTCGGCGCAGAAACTGACGATGTCGTGCACCACCAGGAAGTAGCCGGGGAAGCCGAGCTGCTCGATCACCTCGAGCTCGTGTTCGATCTGGCGGTAGGCCGCCGGGTTCTCCCGCGGCGAGCCGTAGCGGCGGCCCGCTCCCGTGAGCGCGAGTTCGCGCAGCCAAGTGTTCTCGTCGTGGCCCTCCGGCACGTCGAAGGGCGGCAACTGGGGCGCGATGAGGCGCAGGTCGAAGGCGCACTCACGGGCCAGCGCCGCGGCATTGGCCACCGCGTCGGGGCAGGCGGCGAACAGCCGCGCCATCTCCGCGCCGGAGCGCAGGTGCGCGCCGCCGGTGGGTGCGAGCCAGCCCGCGATGTCGTCCAGGCTCCGCCTGGCCCGGACGGCGGCCAGCGCCATGGCGCGGCGGCGTTGCGCGGGCGCGGCGAAATGCGCTCCGGTGGTGGCGATCACGGGAAGACCGAGCCGGTCGGCCAGGTCGATCAGGTGGGCGTTGCGCTCGTCGTCCTCCGGGACGCCGTGGTGGGTGAGTTCCACGCCCACCCGTTCGACGCCGAAGCGTTCGGTGAGTTCGCGCAGCGCGGCCTCGGCTCGCACCAGGCGGGTGTCGCCCGCGCGCAAGTCCTCGGCGAGCGCGCGGCGGAGGTGGCCTTTGCGGCAGCCGGTCATGATGTGCCAGTGGCCGCCCGCCGCCGCGGTGAGGACGTCGAGGTCGTAGCGGAGAATGCCCTTCTCCCCCGCGGCCAAGTGGGCGGCGGCGATCTCGCGGGAGAGCCGCCGATAACCCTCCTGGCCGCGGGCCAGCACGAGCAGGTGCGGTCCGGCCGGGTCCGGCTCGCCCGTGCGCGGCGCCGAATCCGGCGCGTCGGCGTGCGTGGCCGCTTCCGTCGCGCGCCGACGCGCGTCCGGCGGTCCCAGCGACAGTTCCGCGCCGAAGACGGTCGTCATCCCCCATTCCTTGGCCGCCTCGGCGAAGCGCACGGTTCCGTAGAAGCCGTCGTGATCGGTGAGCGCGATCGCCTCCAGCCCCAGCCGCACCGCCTCCTCCACCAACTCTTCGGGCTGGCAGGCGCCGTCGAGGAAGCTGTAGGCCGAGTGCGCGTGCAGTTCCGCGTACGGCACCGTCGGGCCGTCTGGGCGCATCGGCTCGGCCACGTACGGCTCGCGCTTGCGCGACCACGCCGGGCTGTCACCGCCGTCGCCCGGGTACATGGCGTCCGGGTTGGTCCGGCCGGGCCGACCGGAGAGCACCCGCTCCAGTTCCGCCCAGGTCGGGGGCCCGTTGCTCCAACCCATGACGTATCACCTCCTCAGTCGAACATACATTCGATAGAAGAGAGACGCGCGCGGGCATCCTCAACGGATACCGAGTCGCAACAGGCGGGCGGCGAACCCCTCATCGATCCGCCGCCCACCCGCTTCCCCGGTCGATCAGTCCCCGCGAACGCGCGCGGTGGAGCCGGCCGCCACCGCGGCATCCACCCGATCCAGCCCGTCGCGAATCATCTCGCCGTAGGCGTCGTCGGCCAGGATCCGCAGGTGGCCGCGCGCGATCGCCAATTGCATTCGCGCGCCGTCGAAGTCGCCGAGCCTGCGGTGACTGTCGGCCAGATTCAGGTACAGCGAGGGCAGGAAGCAGCGCAGGCCCTCGTCCAGCGGGATACCGGGCCCGAACACCGCGGTGAGCGCGCGCTGATCCCAGCTCAGCGCGTCCTCGTCCGCTTCCTGTAGGACGGCTAGATGATGCGCGATCACGCAGCGCTGCAAGGGATCACCGGACGGGTCCAATTCCTCCCACAGCGCGCCGAGCGCACGCCGCGCCGCTTCCGGGTTTCCGCTGCCGAGCCGCACCGCGGCAAAGATGTCCGCCATCCGATCGTCCGCCATGCGCACGAGTATCGCACATATGTTCGATGTATTCGAGGTTCGTTCGGCCATGTCCTCGGGCGTGACGAGCGCCACTTGGCGGGTAAACTTACTTCAGAGTAAGTTCGTGCCAACCCTGGCCGTCTCCGTTGACCGCGACAAAGGAGCAACCCGATGACCCAAGCTTCCGCCGACGACGCCGGTGCGCGCGGGCAGAGCCGACGCAACCGCCGCAACCGGGACCTGACCGGCAGGCACGTCCTCATCACCGGCGCTTCCTCCGGCATCGGCCGGGCCGCCGCGGCGGCCGTGGCCGCCAAGGGCGCCACCGTGTTCCTGCTGGCCCGCCGCGGCGACGAGCTCGCGACCGTGGTCGACGAGATCCGTGCCGCGGGCGGCTCGGCATACGGATACCAGTGCGACGTCACGGATTCCGATTCCGTCGACCACACCGTCAAGACCATCCTCGACGAGCACGGCCACGTCGACATGCTGGTGAACAACGCGGGCCGCTCCATCCGCCGCGCCATCCACCGCTCCACCGACCGCCTGCACGACTTCGAGCGCACCATGGCGGTGAACTACTTCGGCGCGCTGCGCATGACGCTCGCCCTGCTGCCCCAGATGCGCGAGCGCAAGTTCGGCCACGTCGTGCAGATCAGCAGCGCGGGCGTGCAGGTCGCGACCCCCAGATTCGCCGCGTACCTGGCCAGCAAGGCGGCGCTGGACAAGTTCACCGAGGTGGCCGCCGTGGAGACCATGGCCGACGGCGTCACCTTCACCACCATCCACATGCCGTTGGTGCGCACGCCGATGATCACACCGAGCGGCGACCAGGGCCCGTCGGAATCACCGGAATGGGCGGCGGCCACGATCGTGCGCGCGCTCACCGAGCGCCCCAAGCGGATCGACGTCCCGATCGGCACCTTCGCCGAGTACGGCGCGCTGCTCACACCCAAGCTCCGCGACCGCATGCTGCACCGCTACTACCGTGCGCTGCCGGACTCCCCCGCCGCCAAGGGCGAGATCACCGACATCGAGGACGACGTGGAACCCGTTGCCACGCAACCGGAACCGCAGCAGCCATCCACCGCGCGCCGAGTCACCGGCACCGTGCTGCGCCGCGCCGCGCGCTGGGTCCCCGGCACCCACTGGTGACCGGGGACTACCCCAGGACCAGGCGCGGCTCCGGCAGGTAGGCCCGCGCCTGCGAGCGCACGCTGTGCCACATCGCCAGGCCGACGGCGGGCGTGTTGGCGGCGATGTGCAGCTGCCGATTCCCCAGATCCACTACCGCGGGCGTCACCACCGAGCCGAAGCTCATCGGCCGATTGCGCAGCGCCTGCACGGCGGCGGGGTGGACGCGTTCGGATACCAGCGCCGCCACTCCCATCGCGCCGCCCTTCACCCCGAACACACTCCGTCTGCGCTGATTCTTGGCGAAACCGTCCACCTGGCGCGGGAAGTCGTCGACGGCGGCGGGCGAGATCTCCTCCAGCGTGGCGACGCAGAGCACGAGATCGATCGGGTTCAGCGCGGTCGCGATCACCGCGGTGACGCCGACCAGGCTCATCAGCGGACCGACCATGTGCTGCGCGATCTGCATCCGGCCGACGGTCATGTGATGCGTCACCGCGGCGAGATACGCCTTGACCGCTGGGGTGCCTGCGAATTCGAGGTTCGGCTGAGCGGGTGGTGGCGGTTGGTGATAGCCCGGCGGCGGGACCGGGTAGCCGGGCGGCGGAGCCGGGTGCCCATGCGGTGGCGGGGCGGGATAGCCGGGCGGGGCCGGGTGGCCTTGCGGCGGAACGGGATACCCGCCGGGCGGCGGAACTGGAGGCGCACCGTGGGGTTGCGGCGGATATCCCGGCACGCCACCGTGCGGTGGTCCGGGCGGATAACCCGGCATGTTCGATCCCCACGGCGGTGTCGTCATCGCGTCCCTCCCTCGACCGGCTTGTCGTCGGGACATTACCTGCCCCGCGCCGCCCGGCCGCGCCAGCATCCGAAGCACGCCAGCCCGGGGGTCAGGGCAGCGGCTGGATGGGGTCGGCGACCAACGCGGTGACCGGTTTCGGGCCCGCGCCGCAGCTGGCCTGTCGCGGGGCATAGGCGACCGTCCGTGCGGTGACGCGCCAGCGCCTGCCGTCGTGGTGGCAGACGAGCGCGCTGCCCACGTATGTGGGATCTGTTGCGACGGAGTTGTTTTCGGGTTCCGAGCGCACCGTGAGGTCGTCCAGGCCCGCGGCGACCTCGGCGCGCACCGCGAGTTCGGCGACCTGTTCGACGGGATTGTGTCCGCTGCGCCCGCGCAGACCGGTGAGCGCCACCTCGCCGCGGTGCACGGCCGCAACGGCAGCGTTCGCGGCGGCGGCGTCGACGCGCCCGTAGGTGAGTCCCGAAGGCAGCAGCACCATGGCGGGCGCGAAGCGATGGCCGCCGGTGTGCGAGCACTCCCAGACCCGGCCGGGATGAGCGGCCGACAACGCCGCGGCGATGGGGCGACCGAGCATGGCGCAGCACTGATCGCGCTTGCCGTGCGCGCATACCAGGACCAGCGGATCGGTCACCAGTTCCCCGAGGCCCGGCGGCGGACCGTCGAGCAGGTGGAGATCGATGTCGAGCAACTGCTTCAGGTCGGCGATCTCGAGCCGCTCGCACCAGCCGCCTTCGGCGCGCGAGTTGACCAGCAGAACCGTTCGGACTCCGGTGAATTCGCTGCGTCCGGGGCGACGGATCAGGGTCGGGCGCACCCGCGCGGCGGTGGTGCGCGCGGCGAGTTCCGCGGTGATGCCGGGACCGAGCACCTCGTCGCCGATCACGTCACGACCCCACGCGCCGGGATGTTCGACGCAGAGCCATCCGCTCACCCGCGTCGCGGTGCCGGGCAGCGGGACGTCGGCCGAGGCCGACGAACAGGGCAAGCCGTCGAAGGCGTTCACCGCGCGAGGAACGGCAGCACCACGGCCTCGAACTCACGGTACCGGTCGCGATGGATGCTGTGGCCGCAGGAGAACGGGGTGGCGGTGCAGTCGGGAACCAAGTCGAGCAGCACCGCCAGCTTCTCCGGATCGACCATGCCGCCCGGCCCGCCGCGCAGTACCAGCGTGGGTGCGGTGATGTCGGACAGCCGGTCCCACCATTCCGGGTTCGGCTTGCGGAACTGCTCCAGTGCGGTGCGGGTCATCGAGCGGTCGAAGGCCAGCACGGCGCGCGGGTGCCGGATCAGGCTGGTCGTGGCGTGCCAGAGTTCGGGGATGGTGGGGAAACGGCGGGTCAGCCGCAGTTCCTCGTCACCGGAGCGCAGCGGAAGCGGACACTCCTCGATCACCAGCCTGCGCACCAGCTCGGGCCGCTCCTGCGCGACGCAGGACACCGCGTAACCGCCGAGCGAGTGCCCGACGAGATCCACCTGGCGCAGGTCGAGGTGTTCGCACAGGCGCAGCACGTCGGCGCCGAACTCGTCGAATCGGTAGGAATCGGTGTGCGCGCTGCGGCCGTGCCCACGCAGATCCGGGATGATCACCCGTCGCCCGGTCCGCGCCAACCGGCGCGCGAAGCGATCCCAGGTGTGCCCGTCCCCGCCCATCCCGTGCACCAGCACGACGGGCGTGTCGTCGACCGCCCCCGAATCACGAAAGGCGATCTGCACCCCACCGAACGCCATCCGGGCAACCGTCAGATCCACGATGTTCGAGGGTACCGACCACCACCCGGCCGCCACCCAGGATTTGTCGGCAGTATCACAGCGGCCGAACGCCGTCCGAGCGACGCCGAACTCGCCGGAAGGCACCGTTCGGCGCGGCTGTCAGTCCTCGACGAGAGGGTGTTCCTCGCCCCACTTCAACATGGCGTAGAAGATGTCGCTGAGACTCTCGCCGTCTTCGGTGAGCTGATAGACGACGCGGGGCGGGACTTCGGCATAGACGGTGCGGGTGAGGATCCGCTGGTGTTCGAGGGCGCGGAGGCGATCGGTGAGGGTCTTGGCACTCGGCGAACCGAGTGCCGCGCGCAGGTCGCCGAAGCGCTTGGGGCCGGACAGTAGTTCTCGGACGATCAGCGTCGTCCACTTTCCGTCCAGGACCTTCAGCGTGCGTTCTACACCGCAGCCAGAACAAGCGGCTTCTTGCAAGCGTTTCAGCTGCTCAACGCCAATAGTTCCCATTGGAAAACTATATCACTTTCTAGGTATTGCTTCATTCTGGAAACTAACGTCGCGAGCATGAACACATCAACCGTGATCGTCCACGGCGCGACCGGAACGCAGGGCGCGGCCATCGTCCGCGGGCTGCTGTCGGCGGGGCACCGCGTCCGGGGCATCGTCCGCTCTTCTTCTACCCGGCTGCATCCGGATGCCGAGCCGGTCCAGGCCGATCTACTCGAACCCGAGTCGCTGGCCGCCGCGTACGCGGGCGCCGACGCCGTGATCGTGCAGTTGCCGCTGGTCTTCACCGACCTCGCCGTCCGGCAGGCCGAGTCCGTGCTGGCCGGACTCCGCAAGGCAGGCGTGCGGCGAGTCGTTCTCAATACCGGCAGCGTGATGCCGCCCGCGCCCGTCGGCGTGCCGTTCGTGGATGCCCGCGTGCTGCTGTCCGCCGAACTGTCCCGCGACATCGAGGCGGCCACGGTGGTCGCACCCGCTCGGCAGTACATGGAGAACCTCGTAGCGCCCTGGTCCGCCCCGCTCGTGCGCGCCGGAGAGATCGCCTACCCGCTGCCGCGGGAAATACCCGTCCCATGGGTCGCGCTGGACGATCTCGGCGCAGCCGTCGCGGCCTTGATCACTGCGACGGCTCGACCCCCGCTGCGAATCGTGGCGGGCCCACAGGCACTGACGGGAGACGAGGTCGCCGCCGAACTCAGCGCAGCCCTCGGACACCCGGTGCGGTGGAATTCCATATCTCCCACCGCTTATCGGGAGATGCTCGCCCCGCACCTCGGGATCGAGGCCGCCGAAGGCGTCGCCTCGGTATACACACCGCCACCCCCGGGAGCGCCGACACCTCCGGAACCCGATCCGTCGGTGCTCGAGACCGGAGCCACCAGCCTGCGTGACTGGACGGCGCGCCAGGACTGGCGGGCGGATCAGTCGTAAAGTCCCTCGGCTCGCCACGACTCGTCGCTGTAGACGAGCAGCAACACCCGGACCTCGCCCGCGTCGCCGCCCAGCTGAACCTGGGCGCGGGCCGCCGCGGCGGAATCGGGGACCCACCAGTGCTCGTCCATCGGCCACGGTCCGGCCCAGCCCGCCAGCGGCCAGCTGCGGCTGCCCCAGTGCAGGCGGGCCGGGTCGGCGGTGAACAGGCCGCGCTCGGTGACCAGGACCGGCGTTCCGTCGGCCGCCTCCAGGCGCACAACGGGACGGTTCAGCAGCAGCACCGCGGGGGCGGGTTCCGGTAGCCGGCCGGGCCATGGCAGCTCCGGATCGGCCGCGGGCACCCGTTCGTCACCGAGCACGACCATGGTGACGCGTTCGGCGGGACCGCGGCCGCCGCTGAGCACTCCCACCTGGACCGCCTCGCCGCCGAGCAGTCCCTGCACCCGGACCAGGGCGCGGCGGGCGCGCTCGTCCTCCTCGCCGACGCCGCCCCACAGACCGAGTTGCAGCGCGCCCGCCCGCACGACCTCCACGGGTTCCAGGCGCAGCAATGTAACCGGTGCGGTGGGGCGATCGCGGCGGGTCAGCCAGCCGTCGAGCTGCCAGCGCACCCGGTCGGCGGTGTCCTCGGGGGTGAGCGGCTCGGCGCACCGCCAGATCCGGGAGAGCTGTTCGCCCGCTTCGGTTTCGGCGAACACCGCGAGCCGGGTGCAGGCCAGCGCGGCGTCGGACAGCTTGGCGTGCAGCCGGGTGGCGAGCATGCGTCCCGCGAAGGCGGCCGCGTCGACCCGGTCGATCGGCGGGTCGCAGCGCTGCTCCACCGCGAGCTCGGGCGGCGGGCGGCGCGCGGCGGGCGGGCGTTCCGGGACGGCGCGCGCGCTGCGATGCGCGAGCACGGCGTCCGCGCCGAAGCGGGAGGCGACCTCGGCGGGGCCGAGCGCCGCGAAATCACCGATCCGGCGTAAACCCAAGCGGTGCAACAGGTCCACCAGCTCGGCGCGCTCCGGCGCGGCCAGGCTCGGCTCCAGCGCGAGTTCGGACACCACGAGCGGCGCCAGGAATTCCGCGCCCTCGCCGCACGGCACGATCGCCCCGCGCCGCGCCGCGATCACCGCCGTGGACAGCTCGTCGGCGATGCCGATCTGCGCCTCCACCCCGACCGCGGCCACCGCGTCGACCAACCGTTCGGCGGCCGCCTCCTCGGACCCGAAGAACCGGGCCGCCCCGCGCGCGCCGAGCACGAGCAGCCCGGGCCGCAGCACCTCCACGCCGGGCACCGTGGCGTCCACGGCCGCGACCACCGGCTCGAACAGTCGCGCATCCCGATCCGGATCCGCCTGCACCAGAAACAATTCCGGGCACCGCGCCTGCGCCTCTCTGCGTCGCAGCCCGCGCCGCACCCCCTCGGCCCGCGCCACCGCCGAGCACGCCACCACCCGATTGGCGGACAGCACCGCCACCGGCCGCGTCGGCGGCAGCTCGGCCACGGCCGCCGCCGCGACCGCGGGCCAGTCCTGACACCACACCGCGAGCACCCGCGTCGCGCCACGCGGCCGGATCACGGTGCCGCACCACCACTCTGGACACCACGGCGGTCGCCGCACCGCTCCTCTCGGAGACGCCGCGTGGCGCCGGTCTCCGGGTGACTCATGACGCCGCACCCCGCGCGATCGGCAGTTCGACGGGCGCGGGCGAGGTCTCCTGGGCGAACCATTCGACACGACCACCGCTGGGGCGCAGTTCGACTCGTCCGCGCCGAGGCAGGCTCGCCCGGTGCCGCGCCTCGACCTCGAGGCTGAGGGAACGCAGGCGGCCGTGTCCGGTGCCGAGACCGACGTATCCGGCGATACGGGCGTCGAGGCGCAGAGTGGGGTTGGGCCAATCGCCGTCGGCGACGATCAGGGTGGCGCCCTTGCTGCGGGCGCGAGCGGCGAGCACGCGGGTGCGCGCCGGGGGGACGGCGACGCCGCCGAGCCCGAGTACGACCAGGTCGAGGCCGTCCAGCAGCACCGCGGCCACCTCGACCGGGTCGGGGCCGGGATCGGCGATCACGGCCAGCCGTGCCAGCTCGGCGCCCATCTCCGCCGCCGCGAGCAGACCGAATCTCGGCACCCCGACGACCGCGGCGTGCCCGCCGTGCTCGGTCACCGCGGCGAGCAGACCGGCGAGCAGCGAACGCGCCCCCGTGTAGGCGACCACGGAACCCTTGCCGAGACCGCCCTCCGGCAACAATTCCGCAAGGGCCCGGGGCACCGGTAGCGGTTCGCGGCGCATGTCCTCGGCATGCGGGACGCGCGCGGCCGCCGACTCGCCGCGGCCGGGGATGGCGGCCATCCGACTGCGCAGCTCGGCCAGCTTCTGTTGTCTATCTGTCTCCCCCACCCGCACGTCCGAACCCATCACAACCACCTACTTCCCACGATGGACTCCGAGGCGAAGCGAGCGGACCGACCCCACCTCCACGCGGAGGAACGGAAGCCAGCACCGATCCAGCTATCGATCTCTGATCGAATATACGTTCGATACGCCTCAAGTAGAAACCCACCCCCGGAATGCCGTCAAGAGCACCGGACGCGCCCGGGATCACCGCGCACCCCGCGCCCGGCTTTTTCCGGCGCCGAACGCCAGGCCGCCCGAAAAGCGAGGTATCGCCGTAACTTGTTCTCGCACCGCCACTTGTCGGCGCAAGAGGCGCGGCGACGCGGGGATATTCGGATACCCTGCACACCATGATCGATCGCCCCCGTCCCATCGTCGGCCCCGAGTATCTGGTCGCAGGCCGCTACCGCCTGAAGTCCAAGCTCGGCGGCGGCGGCATGGGCGCGGTGTGGCTCGCGCACGACCGGCTGCTCGACCGGGAGGTCGCCATCAAGCAGGTGCTCTCCACCGCCGAACTGCCCGAGGCCGAGGCCACCGAGGTGCGCAATCAGATCATGCACGAGGGCCGGGTCGCGGCGAAGCTGTCGCATGAGCACGCCATCGCCGTCTACGACGTGGTGCTCGAAGCGGGCGAGCCATGGCTGGTGATGGAACACCTGCCCTCGCGCAGCGTGGCGCGGGCGCTGGCGCTGGTCGACACGCTGCCGGTGATCGAGGTCGCACAGATCGGCGCCCAGGTCGCCGACGCGCTGGCCGCCGCGCACGCCGTCGGCATCGTCCACCGCGACATCAAACCGGGCAACATCCTCGTCGCCGACCGCGGCCAAGCCGTCGGCATGGCCAAGCTCAGCGACTTCGGCATCTCGCGCGGCGCAGGCGAGATCTCCGACGAGCCGGACGGGATCATCACCGGCACCCCCGCCTACCTCCCGCCCGAGGTGGCGCGCGGCGCGCAGCCGACCGAGGCCAGCGACGTGTTCTCGCTCGGCGCGACGCTGTACACCGCGATCGAAGGACAGCCACCGTTCGGCTTGGACGAGAACAGCGACGTCCTGGTGGAGCGCGCCGCGATGGCCCAGATCATTCCGCCCTCGCGCAGCGGCATCCTCACCAACGCCCTGCTGCACATGATGGAGCCCGCGCCGCAGCGCAGGCCGACCATGGCCGAGGCACGCGACGAAATCCTCACCGCCGCTTTCGGTCCCGGTACCGGGCCGTATATCCTCGGCACCCCCGTGCGCACCGAAGACGGCACCATCCCGCCCTGGGCGGCACGGAATTCGGCCTCGGGCCTACGCAGCCCGCACTCGGCCCCTCTCCCCCGCCCTCACCGCACCGCTCCCAACCCCAGAGCCACTACTCCTGCCGCCCCCCAGCGCGCTCCCAAATCCCAACCCAACAACGCCCCCCTGGCCATAGCCATCGGCCTCTTCATCGGCCTGCTCATCATCATGGGCATCATCATCATCGCGCTGTAACGGCACATCGCAGACGTTCCACACGCCTCGCAGGGGTATCCGCTGCGAAGCGTGTGGAAGGTTTGCGAGGACTAATCGATGCGGCGGCGATGCGCCCAGCGGGTGAGGGCATTGCGATTGGACTGCTGGGTTTTGCGGAGCACGTTGGAGGCGTGCGTCTCGACGGTCTTCACCGAGATGAAGAGGTTCTCGGCGATCTCGCGGTAGGTGTAGCCGCGGGCGAGCAGGCGCAGGACCTCGAGTTCGCGCGGAGTCAGCGAGTCGAGTTCCGGGTCGAGCGGCGGTTCGGGGACCGGGGACTTACCGGTGAACGAGTCGAGCACGAATCCGGCCAGTCGCGGGCTGAAGACGGCGTCACCACCGGCGACCCTGCGGATGCCGTCGGCGAGTTCGGCGCCGGAGATGGTCTTGGTGACGTAGCCGCGTGCGCCGGCGCGGATCACCGCGATCACGTCCTCGGCGGCGTCGGACACGCTGAGCGCCAAGCACACCGGGCCGTCCTCGATACCCGCCAGCACCGCGACGCCACCGCCGTCCGGCATGTGCACGTCGAGCAGCACCACGTCCGGACGGGTGGACTTGATCCCGGCGATGGCCTCGGACACGCCGCCCGCCTCGCCGACCACCTCCATGTCGGCCTCGCGGCTCAGCTCCGCGCGCACACCCGAACGGAACACGGCGTGATCGTCGACGAGAAAGACCCGCACGCTCACCTGCTTCTCCTCACCTTCGGTGGAGCGACCCACCCTGACTGCGCCGACCCACCAGGAGGAGGTCCGCATTCCATCGGTACCACACCGCGGGCCCGGCCACGACGTTGTCCATCGCCCGCGACTCGACCGAGTGCGACCGCTTGCCGGTTCCGCGACTACTTTCCGGACCGCACCGACTGCCTGACGCGCTCGGTCGGCGGATCGCCGGCCCCCGCGGCGTCGGTGACCGCGCCCTCGTGCGCCCCGGAGTCGCTGCGCGGCATGAAGATCCGCACCTCGGTGCCGCGACCGGGAGTCGACAGGATCTCCACTTGGCCGCCGCGGCGTTCGATCCGGCCGCGGATGGATTTGGCGAGGCCCTGCCGGTCCTGCGGCACCGCGGCGACGTCGAATCCGGCGCCGCGGTCGCGCACGAAGACGCTCACCTGGTGCGGCTCCGCCTCGGCGAACAGATCGATGGTCGGCACGCCCGCGTGCTTGGCGGCGTTCACCATCGCTTCCCTGCTGGCGCCGAGCAGCGCGGTGAAATGTTCCTTGGGCAGGCCGTTTCCGGAGTCGTCGACGTCCATCGAGACATCACCGACCGTCACGGGGGTGACCTTGACGCCGTGCTGGTCCTCCACCTCGCCCGCGATCGTGCGCAGCGCCGCGGCCAGGCTCGACTGCGCGGGACCGGAATCCTCGAACAGCCACCTGCGCAGTTCCCGCTCCTGGCTGCGGGCCAGCCGCGCCACCTCCTGCGGGTCGTCCGCTTGACGCTGGATCAGGGCCAGGGTCTGCAACACGGAATCGTGCAGATGCGAGGCGATCTCCTCGCGTTCCTCGTTGCGGATGCGGGCCGCGCGCTCGGTGTTCAGCGCGCGCATCATGCGCAGCCACAGCGGGACGGTGAGCAGTCCGGCGCCGATCAGGGTGACCGCCACCGCGATCAGCGCGGAACCGAGCGAGCTCAGGTCGATCCTGGCCAGCACGACGACGCCGAGCCCGAGCACCACCATGGTGGCGCCCGCGACGACGCGCGCCCAGGTGATCACCGAGGGGTGGGCGGGCAGGCCGAGCAGCGAACGGGGGCCGTCGGTGTCGTATTCGCGCCAGACCAGCGCGGCGCCTACCGCGACGACGACGATCGGCACGATCACCTTCGCCGCGACGGTGCCGTTCATCAACCACGAGACCGCCACCGAGAGACCGAGCCCGAGCAGCGCGAGACCGATCGCCTGGCGTCGCTCGGTGCCGGTCGGCTTGGCCGAATCGGCGCCGCTCGGGGTGAAGATCCACAGCAGGCCGTAGGCGATGATGCCCGCCCCCGCCAGCGCGGAAAGCAGCACGAATGCCATCCGCACCTTGAACACGTCGAGCCCGAGGTGGTCGGCGAGACCGCCTGCGACACCGCCGACGATCCGTCCGCCGGACCGGCGCACCAGCCGCAGCTGCGGATGTCTGCCGAGATCGAGCACCGGGGCGGGTCCGAGACCGCGCCCGCCGCCGAAGCTGCGGGAGGCGTCGTACCCGGGCGCGCTCCCGAAGCCCGGAGCGGCGCCGCGGGCAGCGTCGAACGCGGGACCAGTCGGGTGCATGCTTCGATACTGGCACGCTCCCCCGACCCCGGCCATCAGGAATCACCCTGATCTCGCCCTCATCCCTGCGGGGATCGCGAACCGGGCACACCACGTTGTCCTTCTGGACCGACTATCCCGTTGAACTGCGGAAATCAAAGGTCCACCGGTTCGCCCGGCCTGCTGACCGATTCCGGTACGCAGAACCGCCCCGCCGAAACCCGGACTTTCCGGTCCAGCCGGAGCACGATCCGGACGCACCACGCCGTCCGGACCGGACAAAGAACCCTGTTGAGCTGCGGAGATGCAAGCATCCGCCGAGTTGTCGCCCGGCCGTCGAGCCCGACCGGCGGCACGGGCCCGCCCACTCGCCTCGCCGGTCCGGAAAACCCGCACCGACGCCGCGACCAGGGCTTTCCCGCTCACGACCCGCTTGCGGCGCTGGGCCCGGACATCGACCGCCCCATACCTTTCCGTTGGGTCGCCGAAGACCCGGTCACCACCGGGATCACCCGGTTCGATCACCCGCATTTCGGCGGGAAAGCACTTCGGGGAGGAACACATGAAGTACATATCGGTATTCGCGTCGCTGTTCTCGGCCGCCGTCCTGGTGGTCTGCATGATCCTTACGGGGAGCCCGTTCGCCGGGGCGGCACCGATGGCGCCGCACGAGAAGACGGTCGAAGGGCCGAACGGATTCCGGTTCACCGTCGGACACTCCGATCAGGCCTTCCATCCGGTGGCCCCGCTGAACGGCATACCGACCAATCGGGAGGTGTTCCTCGACGACACGTTCTACGGCCGGATCGACGCGGGCGGGACCGGAACACTGAAGGCCGGATACCTGGTCGCCTGTGCGGTCGACCTGACCGTCGGCATCGACCTCGGCGCGGCGATCGGCTTCGACGCGGGATTCCAGGTCGGCGGCTCCAGCAGCGGCGACTCGGCCTCGTCGAGCGTGGACGCGAGCCTCGGCCCCGACCTGCACATCGGCGCGAGCATCGACCTGTCGATCACGCCGGGCAAGGTCCAGCCCTTCGAGGTCGGTACCAAAGAGCTGCCGCCCGGCGGCACCGGCTACCTCGTCAGCCGCGATTTCCACGTCTCGGTGCAGGATTGCGGCGGTCCGCTCACCATCCGCTCGTACACGATCGTCGACGCGCAGTCGTCGGAAGTCAGCGGGCGCGAAGCGGTCTACGGCGACCCGATCTTCCTGTGAGGTCGAGATGGAAGGCGGTGCGCGATGCGGCGCACCGCCTCTGTCGAGGAGGTGAGCGGCGGCCCGGCCGGGTAAATTGTCCCTGTGTTCGTACCGCCCAAACGTTTCCGTGGGCACGCGTGACAGGGGACGCGCTGCGGGGGGAAATTCGTTCGCCACGAGCGATTTTCGCTGAACGATTCGCCGACCTGTATGCCGCTGCGGGCAACCCGACGCTGCGCAGGGTCGCCGCCCAGGCGGAGAACCGCATGCGGGCCGCCGCGGCGGCGAACCCGGCGTCCGCCCAGCGGATCAGCGACTGGAAGGCGGGCCGAAATGTGCCCGCCCGCTTCGAGTCCCTGCTGCCGGTGGTGCTGACGCTCATCGATCTCGCCAAGAAACGCGGCACCGCGCTGCCCGCGAAACTCGCGGACCCGCAGGAGTGGAAGCGGCTGTGGACCGCGTCGAACTCGTGGACGCCCGACGACGCCGACGACGCCGTGTGCCCCTACCTCGGCCTCCAGTCCTATCGAAACACCGACAGCGACATCTTCTTCGGGCGCGAGCGGGTGACCGAGGAGCTCACCGAGCTGGTACGGAACACTGGGCGCGACGGTGGCGGAATCGTCACGCTCATCGGCGCATCGGGAGCCGGTAAGTCTTCGCTGCTCGCGGCGGGGTTGTCGTCCGAACTCGCACGGGGACAAGGTAACTGGCACATCGTCACAGTGACGCCCGGCGCGCATCCGCTGGACTCGTTGACGAAGGCCCTTGGCGGGCAAGAGAAGAACGCCGCGAGCACGGAAACGGCAAAGTTTCCTGGCGTACAGGACAGGGACGTCGCGGACACCGACTCGGCGAAGCCCTCGGGCGCGCAAGGCAAGAACTCTGTCCACACCAACTCGGCGAAAGTATTCGGCACGGAGGACAAGGACTCCGCTGGCATCGCCTCGGCGAAGACTGTTGGCGTGCTGGGCGAGAACTTCGCGAGCACCGACGCGGTGAAAGCATCCGGCGAGGACCGCGCCGCCGCGACTAGGTCGACCGATGGATCGCTCCTGCTGATCATCGACCAATTCGAAGAACTGTTCACCGTCTGCGCCGACGAACAGGAGCGCGACGAGTTCCTGGCGCTGCTCGATCGGCACGCCACACAGACCGACAACGTCGCCGTCGTGCTCGCCCTGCGCGCCGACTTCTACGCCCGCTGCCTCGACTATCCCGTTCTGCAAGAGTCCCTGGAAAAGCGCAGCTATCTGCTCGGCCCCATGCGCGTCGACGAGCTCACCGAGGCGATCACCGGCCCCGCCGAACGCGCGGGACTGAAACTCGAACCCGGACTCGACGAACTCGTCATCACCGAACTCTGCGGCCTCGGCGACCATCGGACCCGCCAGAGCTACGACCCTGGCGCCTTGCCGCTCCTCTCCCACGTCATGGCCGCCACCTGGCAGCACCGGGAGGGACGCAAACTGACCGTCGCGGGCTATCGCGCGGCGGGCGGTGTGGTCGGCTCCGTCGCCGCGACCGCGGAACAGGCGTGGAGCGAACTGTCCGATCCGCAGCAGTCTGCCGCGAAGGACGTCCTGCTCGGACTCGTCACCGTGGCGCGCGACTCCCGCGACACCCGGCGCATCGCGGTGCGCCCCGCACTCCAGCAGCGCAGTCCCGACCCGCTCTCCGCCGCCACGGCGCTGGAATTGCTCGTGCGCACCCGGCTTGTGACGTTGGACGCCGACTCGGTGTTCCTCACCCACGAGATCGTGCTCGACGCCTGGCCGCGACTGCGCGCCTGGATCGATGAGAACCGGGTCGGCTATCTGGTGCGGCAGCGGGTGGAAGCCGATGCGGTCGAATGGGATTCGATGGGGCGTGATCCGGCGCTGCTGTATCGGGGGTCCCGGTTGGAGGCGGCGCTCGACCACGCCGTGGCGGCCGACGGGGTAGTCCACGACTTCCTGCACGCCTCGCGCGCATCGCGCGGCCGGACCCGCCGACGCACCTCGCTGACCCGGCTCGGTCTCGCGTTGGCGGGAGTGGTGCTGTTGGTGCTCGGCCTCACCGCCTACACCCAGACCGAATTCGGGGAACGACAGCGTGCGGAGAAGAATTTCGCCGCCGTGCTGACCGAGGCTCAGCGCCTGCGCGCCATCGATCCCTCGCTGTCCGCGCAGCTCTATCTCGTCGCCGAACGGATGCGGCCCGGCGACGAGGCGGTGCGAACCCAGCTGCTCAGCACGCAGAATCAACCACTCGCGACCACCGTCTCGGCCCACGTCAACGGGTACGTCGAGGTGACTCAGCAGCCAGGGGGTGCGCTGTTGGCCTCGGTCGACCACGACCGCGTCGCCTACCTGTGGGACACGCGCAACCCACAGCACCCCCGCAAGCTGACGCAGCTCCCCGGCAAGATCTCGCATGTCGGGTTCAGTCCGATCCGTCGCGTGATGGCGACGAGCGGCAACGAGGTCACGCGGCTCTTGGACATCTCCGAGCCGGGCACACCACGACAGTTGGCCGAGCTGCCGCGCGCCGAGGCTGGACCGTACGTGGCCACGAGCTTCAGTGCGGACGGCAACATCCTCGCCGCCGTGAACGCCGACTCGGTCACGCTGTGGAACGTCACCGATCCCGTTCGCCCACAGCTTCGGCAGGTGCTGCCGCTTGGACGAGACATCAGTGCCGACGTGCTGTTCAGCCCCACCGAGCCGGTGTTGGCCGTCCTGACGAACAAGCTGTCTACGACTACGCTGCCCAGCGACGGGCGGATTCAGCTGTGGGACGTCGGCCGCCCCGAGGGCATCGTGCCGATCGGATCGCCGATCGAGGCCGACACGGCGGCACTGCGCCACATGGACTTCCGCCCGGACGGGCGAATTCTCGCCGTCGGCACGGGCGACGGGTCGCTGCGACCCAACCGGCAGGCGGAACAGGCGGCGGTGAGGCTGTGGCGGGTCGGGCGAGATATATCGCCCGCACCGATCAGCGCACCGGTGGATATCGGCGAGTTCGTCCTGTCGTCGTTCGCCTTCAGCCCGGACGGCCTGGTGCTCGCAGTCGCCACCACCAAACGGGCGGCACTGTGGACCGTAGCGGATCCGTCCCGGCCCGCACCTATCGACGAGCCGCTGGCGATCAGTCCGGTGACCTGTCGGTACTCGAACGGCTTGGCGATGCCCTGCCGCGGCGGTCCCACCGACCTGGCGTTCGGTTCCGACGGGCGGACCCTGACAGCGAGCGGCCCGGACGGCAACCTGCGCGTCTGGTCGATGCCGCCTGGACTGGTGTCGGGCGCGGCAGAGAAGTCGGCTTTTCCGTTCTTCGACGCGGCAGGCCACCGCGCGGTCACCTATTCGGGCGCTGACGCGAGCGAGATCTGGGACACCCGAGATCCGTTGCGGTGGCGGCTGCTAGGTCGCTTCACGCACCAATCCGGCAGCTACCCGTCCAAGGTCAGCCCAGACGGCACTACCCTGCTCATCACTTCGCTCGGACGCCCCATCGCGCTGTATGACATCTCCGATCCGGCGAACGTGCGTCGTCTCGGCGACTGGGCGAAAATGCTGGAGAGCACCGACCACTACGCGATCCGGCCGGATTGGCGGGTCGCCGTGACGTCACACGACGACTCGCTCCAAGTGTGGAGCCTCCAGGATCTCGCCAACCCCACCCCGCTCGGCGAAAAGGTGTCGGTCGCCGGCGCGAGAGACATCGCATTCAGCAGCGACGGCAGCCTCCTCGCGGTCCGCACATTAGTGCCGGGCCATGTCGTGTGGGAGCCACTCACGTTGTGGGACTTCGCCGATCCGCTACGACCTATCCCGCTCGGCAACGCCCTTCCCGACCTGGACACCAACCTGAGCACCGCACAGTTCGCTCCCGATGGCCGGACGATGCTCCTGGTGAACAACCAGCTGATGCAGGTGTGGGACATCGGCGACCGCAGCCACATCCAACCGATCAGCGCGCCGATCGTCGCGGACAGCCTTTCGGTCGACCGTATCTCCTTCGCCGCAGACTCCCGCAGCGCCGTCATCACAGGTGGCGACAGCCGAATAACCCTGTGGGACTTGACAGATCACGCCAATCCTCGACAGGTCGGCGCCCCCATTGCACCGCCGCGCGACGGCGAGAACTGGACCGCCCAATTCCTCCCCCACGGCAACCACCTCGTCATCTCCGGCGGAGGGCTGCGCGTCTGGGACCTCGACATCTCCCATGCCATCGATCGAATCTGCAACGTCACCGGCTCCCTACTGACCGAGGACCTCTGGCAACGCCACCTCCCCCAACTCCCCTACCGCCCACCCTGCTCCTGAATCACACCCTCTTACAGGGACTTTCCAAGCATTCCTTCAGGACCGCCGACCATGCTGAAAGCGACCACGGGGGCAGTCCGTGGTCGCGCCGGGTAGGGAGCCCGGGCGTGGAACGAGGGGGATACCCGTATGTATGGGAAGTCTGGGCTGGCCGCTGTCGCGATCGCGGTGGGTTGCCTCTCGGGGCTCGCACCGCAGGCGGCGGCGGTCGATCTCGCACCGCACGAGAAGACGTACTCCGCCCCGGGCGGGCTGGAGTTCACGGTGGGCCACACCGAGCACGCGGCCCGGCCGACGGGATCGCTGAACGGCATGCCGACGAATCGGGACGTGTTCCTGGACAATACGTTCTACGGGCAGGTGTCGGACGGAACCGGTCACCTGAAGACCGGGTACTTCGTGGCCTGCGCGGTCGACCTGAAGGCAAAGCTCGATCTCGGGGCCGAGGTCGGCATCGACGCGGATGCGAACGCGCACCTGGGTTTGACGCCGGAGTCGCTGCTGCCCGGGGTGGACGTGAGCGTCGGGCCGTACCTGAGCGCGGGGATCGGCGTCGATCTCTCGATCAGCCCGGGCAAGGTGGTCGACATGCCGGTCGGCGAGAAGGAGCTGCTGCCAGGGAGCACGGGGTACGTGTTCAGCCGGGACCGGCGCGTCCACGTCGAGGATTGCGGCGGGCCGTTGACGGTGCAGGCTTACGCGATCATCACGGCGGAAACGCCGGAGGTGACCGCGGACGGCGCGGTGTTCGGGGATCCGTTCACGATGTGATCGCCGGGGCCCGCGCCCGCCCGTCCAACCGGATCAGGATGTATTTCAGGGTTCCCCCCGATGCGCCGCGCCGCTGGTCAGCCGCACCATGGGGATTATGACGAGAACAACCTTCGGCGATCAGCTGCAGCAGATGTGGCAGACGCGGCCCGTCCGGTTGCCGCGGCAGGGTCCGGTCGCGGGCGTCGCGGCAGGATTCGGGCAGCGCTACAACGTCGACCCGGTGCTGGTGCGGGTCGCGTTCGTGGTGTCCACCTTCTTCGGCGGCGCGGGCATCGTGCTGTACCTGCTCGCCTGGCTGCTGCTGAACGAATCCGGGGATCAGTCCTCGGCCGCCGAATCGCTGTTCGGCAAGGGACACAGCTCACAGTCGCAGACGAAGACGGTCGTGCTGATCGTGGCGCTGGCCATCGCGGTCACGACGGTCGGCCCGTTCGGCGTCGGGCTGGCGGGCTCCGGAATGATCAGCCTGGCCCTGATGCTGGCGGGCTGGTGGATGCTGTTCATGCGGTGCCCGCAGCCGCCGCCGGGCACCAGCGCACTCGACGGCGGTTTCGCCGACAGCGGGTTCGCCGACGGCCTCGCCGCGACGGGCTACCCCGGAGCCGCGTTCCCGACCGGCCCGCTGCGCAACCCCGGTTACCCGGTCCCCGACGTCCCGCCGGTGTACAGCCCGTACACCAAGCTGCCGGACGCCTACGTTCCCGACACACCGCGCGAGCCGGAGGCGGAGACCCCCGTGCTGCGCGCCGATGCGCCGGAGACCGTATCGCTGGACAAAAGCGTCGACGAACCCGCCGAGGTGACCGACGCGAAAACCGAAGTGCTCGAAGCGCGGACCTCGTCACCGCAGCCGAGCGCCGGGGAATCGCTTTCGCTGGAGAAGCCCGACGCCGAGCCGAAAGCCCCCACCGAGCCGAAGACCCTCGCGGAACAGCCTGCCCGTATCCCGGCCCACCCGACGCCCGCGGCCTTCACCGGCGTGACCCCGCCGTCGTGGGATCCGCTCGGCGTGGCGCCGCTGGCCTGGGACCTGCCCGAGCCGACCCCGGCCCGCCCGGTGGTCGCCTTGCCGCCGAAGCGTCCCCGTTCCCGGCTCACCCCGGTCGTGCTCGGCCTGGCCATCCTGGCCGCGGCGGGTACGGGCGCGATCGCCGCCGCGGGCGTGGACTGGATGACGCCCGGCCGGATCGCCTCGGTGGCCCTGGCCGTGATCGGCCTCGGCCTGGTGCTCGGCGCGTTCCTGCGGCGCGGCTACGGCCTGCTGGTCGTCACCGCTCCGCTCGCCGGCTTCGTCATGCTCGCCTCGATGATCGGACCCATCGAATTCGACAGGGGCGCCATGGGCGATCACGTCTGGACGCCCGCGACGATGGCCGAACTACAGCAGGATTACCGGATCTCGATGGGTTCGGGAACGCTCGACCTGCGTTCGCTGAACCTGACCGAGAACCGGACGGTGAACGTCGATGTGCAGATGGGCGAGGCCCGCATCCTGGTGCCGGCGGGTATGACCGTTCGCACCGATTGCACCGTCAACATGGGCGAGAACCTGTGCCCGCAGGGCGTCACCGGTCCGAACACCCCGGGCGCCCCGGTGCTCGACCTCGATGTGGACATTCATCTCGGCAGTGTGGAGGTGCAGCGTGGCTGAACAACCCCGCCCCAACGACCCGACCGAAGGCCGCGGACCGTCGGCGTCCCTGCTGATAGTCGGCCTGCTCGCCCTCGCGGTGAGCGTCTGGGGCTTCATCGGCCCCACCGCGACGGCCAGCGGAGCGATCTCCTTCGGCTGGATCGTCGTCATCGCCGCCATCGTCGTCGGCGTCCTGCTGGTGATCTCCCCCCGCAGACGGCACTAGCGCGATGGCCCGAGTCGCACAGGAGAACCTCATGGCGCGAGAACAATTCGAGACCGACGCGGCCGATCCGACGCCGCCGCAACGACCGGGCACGCCCGTCGCGCGGGTCGTGCCGGTCACGCCGGCCAGGGCCCACGCCGGAGGCGGCACACTACTCGGCCACCTCGTCCTCGGCCTCGGCTGGAGCCGCGCCGAGACGGACTGAATCCCGAAACGCCGACGGCCCCCGCACACCTCATGTGCGGGGGCCGTCGAGGTCTCAGGGGATCACTCCCACTCGATGGTGCCCGGCGGCTTGCTCGTGACATCGAGCACGACGCGGTTGACCTCGGCGACCTCGTTGGTGATACGAGTCGAAATGCGCTCCAGCACCTCGTACGGCAAACGGGTCCAGTCGGCGGTCATGGCGTCCTCGCTGGACACCGGGCGCAGCACGATCGGGTGACCGTAGGTGCGGCCGTCGCCCTGCACGCCGACACTGCGCACGTCGGCGAGCAACACCACCGGGCACTGCCAGATCTGGCGGTCCAGCCCGGCCGCGGTGAGCTCCTCGCGGGCGATCGCGTCGGCCTGCCGCAGCGTGGCGAGACGATCACCGGTGACCTCGCCGACAATGCGGATGGCCAGGCCCGGACCCGGGAACGGCTGGCGCGCAACGATTTCCTCGGGCAGGCCCAGCTCGCGGCCGACCGCGCGGACCTCGTCCTTGAACAGCAGCCGCAGCGGCTCGACGAGTTCGAACTCCAGATCCTCCGGCAGCCCACCGACATTGTGGTGCGATTTGATGTTCGCGGTGCCGCTGCCGCCGCCCGACTCCACCACGTCCGGGTACAGCGTGCCCTGCACCAGGAACTCGACCTCGGGCGCCTGCCCGTCCTCGGTGCCGTGCTCGGCGACGACCTCGCTCACCGCGTCTTCGAAGGAGCGGATGAACTCGCGGCCGATGATCTTGCGCTTCTCCTCGGGATCGGTGACGCCCTTCAGCTCGCCGAGGAACTTGTCCACCGCGTCGACGGTGACCAGCTTGGCGCCCGTCGCGGCGACGAAATCCTGCTGCACCTGCTCGCGCTCGCCCGAGCGCAGCAGGCCGTGATCGACGAACACACAGGTCAGCCTGTCACCGATGGCGCGCTGCACGAGCGCGGCCGCGACGGCGCTGTCCACACCGCCGGACAGGCCGCAGATCGCGTGCCCGTCGCCGACCTGCGCGCGGACCTGCGCGATCAGCGCGTCGGCGATGTTGGCGGGCGTCCACGCGGACGGGATGCCCGCGAGCTCGTGCAGGAAGCGGCTGAGCACCTGCTGACCGTGCGGCGAGTGCAGCACCTCGGGGTGGTACTGCACGCCCGCCAGGCGACGGGCCCGGTCCTCGAACGCGGCGACCGGCGCGCCCGCGGTGGTGCCGGTGATCTCGAAGCCCTCCGGCGCGTCGGTGACCGCGTCACCGTGGCTCATCCACACCGGCTGGATGGTGGGCAGACCACCGTGCAGCAGGCCGCCGTCGATGTTCAGCTCGGTGCGGCCGTACTCACGGGTGCCGGTGTGCGCGACCGTGCCGCCCAGCGCCTGCGCCATCGCCTGGAAGCCGTAGCAGATGCCGAAGACCGGAAGCCCCAGATCGAAGAGCCGCGCGTCCAGCTGCGGCGCACCCTCGGCGTACACGCTGGCCGGGCCGCCGGACAGAATCACCGCGAGCGGGTTCTTCTCGGCGATCTCCTCGACGGTGGTGGTATGCGGAATCACCTCGGAGTACACACTTGCCTCGCGCACCCGCCGAGCGATCAGCTGGGCGTATTGGGCACCGAAGTCGACGACGAGGACCGGTCTCTGGGATTCTGCCACGGCCACAGTCTAGTGAGCCGGGTGCGCGCCCGAACCAACGGGCAGGTCCCCTGTGCAGGCACGTTGTCTCCGACACACCGGGCGCCCTCGGCCTCCTCCGACTATCTCGAAGCGGGCGGCTCGAATCCCGCATCGACCGGGCCGCGGCTCGTTATCCTCTTGCTCGTGCCCTTCGCCCGTGCGATAGACGCCGACATCCATTACGAGGACAGCGGCGGCAACGGTCCGGTGGTGTTGCTCGCGCACGAATTCCTCATGGACCGCACCATGTTCGCTGCACAGATGGCCGCGCTCGCGCCGGAATTCCGGATCGTGTCCTGGGACGCTCGCGGGCACGGACGCACCAGGGATCAGGGCCTACCCTTCACGTACTGGACCGCGGCGCGCGACGCGCTCACCGTGCTCGACCAGCTCGGCGCCGAGCGCGCGGTGTTCGGCGGCACGGCGCAGGGCGGCTTCACCGCGCTGCGCGCCGCGCTCATCGCGCCCGAGCGGATCGCGGGACTCATCCTCATCAGCACCGAGGCGCACGGACCGACGCCCGAGCAGTCCACGGCCACCCAGCGCTTCCTCGACGAGTGGTACGACGACGACAGCAGGGAGCACGCGGTCGGCCGGCTCGCCACCTGGCTGATCGGCGACGACGACTGGTATCGGGCGATCTGGACCAAACGCTGGCTCGGCCGCGACCGAGACGGCATCGAGGTCGCCGCGGGCTGCCTGCTCGCCAGGGAGTCGGTGCTCGACCGGCTTCCCGAAATCACCTGTCCCGCACTGGTCATCCACGCCACCGACAGCGGCATCACGCACGACCGCGCCAAACAGCTGGCCGCGGGCCTGGCGTCGGCGACCTACGTGGAGATCGCGGGCGCTCGCCTCGCGGTCACCATGACCCACCCGGAACCGGTGAATCACACGATCCGGCAGTTCCTCCGCGACCACGTGATGCCAACACACGCGCGGTGACGCCGGTTCGCACAGCGAACAGCGCTGAGCCCGCGCCCGATCGGTCGGGCGCGGGCTCGAGGCGAACGCGGACGGCCTCAGGCGCGAACGCTGAGTCCGACCTTCTGGAACTCCTTCAGGTCCGAGTACCCGGCCTTCGCCATCGAGCGGCGCAGGCCGCCAACCAGATTCAGCGAGCCGAACGGGTCGTCGGACGGACCGAAGAGCACCCGCTCCAGGCTCGGGCGCACCTGCTCGGTGGACTCGCCGCCCAGATCCCACGGATCGTCCACGTGCAGCAGTGAACCGCGCGGCACCGACGGGTGCGCGGCCGCCGACGGCCAGTACCAGCCGCGGCCCGGCGCCTCGGCGGCCAGCGCCAGCGGCACCCCGAGCATGGCGGCGTCGGCGCCGCAGGCGATCGCCTTCGCCAGCTGACCGGAGGTGGCGATATCGCCGTCCGCGATGACGTGCACGTAGCGGCCGCCGGTCTCGTCCAGGTAATCGCGGCGCGCGGCCGCGGCATCGGCGATGGCAGTGGCCATCGGCACCCCGATGCCGAGCACCTCGCCGGTGGTCGTCGCGCCGGGGTAGGAGCCGTAGCCAACGATCACGCCCGCGGCGCCGGTGCGCATCAGGTGCAACGCGGTGCGGTGATCGCTGACACCGCCTGCGACCACGGGCACGTCCAGCTCCGCGATGAAGGTCTTCATGTTCAGCGGTTCGCCGTCACCGACGTGCTCCGCGGAAATGATGGTGCCGTGCACGACGAGCAGATCGATGCCCGCCTGCAACAGGGCGGGCGTCAGCGCGCGGGCGTTCTGCGGGCTGACCCGCACGGCGACGGTCACGCCCGCCGCACGCACCTCGGCCACCGCGGCCGCGAGCAGATCCGGCTGCATCGGCGCCGCGTGCAGCTCCTGCAGCATGGCGACCGCGCGCTCGTAACCGCCCTTGCCGACCAGCTCGAGCAGCTGATCGATCTTCGCCTCGACGTCGGCGTGCCTGGCCCACAGGCCCTCGCCGTTGATCACGCCGAGCCCGCCGAGACGGCCGAGCTCGATGGCGAACTTCGGCGACACCAGGGCGTCGGTCGGGTGCGCGAGGAACGGAATCTCGAACCGGTAGGCGTCGAGCTGCCACGCCAGCGACACCTGCTTCGACGAGCGGGTACGCCGCGAGGGAACGATGTCGACATCGTCCAGTTCGTAGGTACGCCGGGCCGTCCGGCCCATGCCGATCTCGACCATGTCGCGCACTTGTCTGTCCTTTCGGTGTTTATTTACGCGCTGGCGCGCGCGTGTTCGCGGCCGTGTCTTTGGCGCGCTGGCGCGCGCGTGTTCGCGGCCTTTTATGTCTCGCTTCCGAGCGGTCGAGACTCGCGACTGCGTCGCATGCGCTTCGACCGCTCGGAAGCGAGACGGCCGCGAACGGGCTCGTAAGACTCGCCCTCGGGGTGGTCGGGAGGGAGCGCCCGTGCGGGCACGTCGACTCGCGAACAGGTTAATCATGCACGGGGTACCCACTCGGATCGCAATCGCGTCCTGTACCTCGCGCCGAAAACCGGAATGTGCACCGGTGTCCTGAACTCGACCGGCGACTCCGTCAGGGCCCCTTCCCCGCGCCGCCCGCGGCAGCCGGGCCTGTGATGGCAGGTTGCCCGGCTACCGAGGCTCGCGTCGGTTGGGTCAGCCGCGGCCGGTGTAGTTCGGCGCTTCGACCGTCATCGTGATGTCGTGCGGGTGGCTCTCCTTCAGGCCAGCCGCGGTGATCTGCACGAACTGCGCTTCCTGGAGCTCGGCGATGGACTGCGCGCCGGTGTAGCCCATGCCGGCCCGCAGGCCGCCGACGAGCTGGTGGATCACCTGATTCACCGGGCCGCGGAAGGGCACGCGGCCCTCGATGCCCTCGGGCACCAGCTTGTCCTCGGCGAGCACGTCGTCCTGGAAGTAGCGGTCCTTGGAGAACGACTTGGCCTGACCGCGGCCCTGCATGGCGCCCAGCGAGCCCATACCGCGGTAGCTCTTGAACTGCTTGCCGCCCACCAGGATCAGCTCGCCGGGCGATTCGCCGGTGCCCGCAAGCAGCGAGCCGAGCATCACGGTGGACGCGCCCGCCGCGATGGCTTTGGCGATGTCGCCGGAGAACTGGATGCCGCCGTCGGCGATGACCGGAACGCCGTGCGGCTTGCACGCGGCGACGGCCTCGAGGATCGCGGTGATCTGCGGCGCGCCGACGCCCGCGACCACGCGGGTGGTGCAGATGGAGCCGGGGCCGACACCGACCTTCACCGCGTCGGCGCCCGCCTCGACCAGCGCGGCCGCGCCCGCCCTGGTGGCGACGTTGCCGCCGACCACCTGGATGCGGTCGCCGACCTCGGCCTTGACCTTGGCGACCATCTGCAGCACCTGCACCTGGTGTCCGTGTGCGGTGTCGACGACCAGCACGTCGACGCCCGCGTCGGCCAGGGTCATGGCGCGCGACCAGGCGTCCTCGCCGACGCCCACCGCGGCGCCGACCAGCAGACGGCCGTCGCGGTCCTTGGTGGCGTTCGGGTACTGGTCGGTCTTGACGAAGTCCTTGACGGTGATGAGCCCGCGCAGGCGGCCGTTGCCGTCCACGATCGGCAGCTTCTCCACCTTGTGGCGGCGCAGCAGCCCGAGCGCGGCCTCCGCGGTGACGCCCTCCTGGGCGGTGATCAGCGGCGCCTTGGTCATCACATCGGCGACGCGCCGGTCCTGGTCCACCTCGAAGCGCATGTCGCGATTGGTGATGATGCCGACGAGCGCGCCGGTCTCGTCCACCACCGGAAGGCCGGAGATGCGGAACCGGGCGCACATCGCGTCGACCTCGGCCAGCGTGTCGGTCGGGCGACAGGTCACCGGATCGGTCACCATGCCCGCCTCGGAGCGCTTGACCGTCTCCACCTGGGCGGCCTGGTCGGCGGCGGACAGATTGCGGTGCAGCACGCCCATACCGCCCGCACGGGCCATCGCGATGGCCATGCGCGCCTCGGTGACGGTGTCCATGGCAGAGCTGACCAGCGGGGTGCGCAGCCGGATCTCCCTGGTGAGCTGACTCGAGGTCTCCACCGAACTGGGAATCAGATCCGATGCGGCGGGCAGCAACAGCACGTCGTCGAACGTGAGGCCGAGCATGGCGATCTTGTTCGGGTCGTCGCCACCCGTAGGGGGGCGGACTGCCAGTCGTTCGCCCGGTACGGGATTACTCATTCGGATCGACCCCTCCTGGAACGTCGAAAGCGAGAGACGCCGGATGGACCGGCGTCGCGCACAACTGATGGGATGGACGGTGGCGGCGAGGTCAGTGTGTCGGGAACTGTCCGGCGCCTGCCACCTATGGTATCTGTCCCGCAAACTCGTCGATGAACTGAGCCCAGTGGGCGCAGCCGGGACGAAGTCCGGCGGAAGACCGCACCCGGCCGGAGTGGCAGGCGGAGGCGCGCCCGGTCGCGAAACTGGCACCCTACATAGCTGGCGCAGACCACCCTGTTCTGCGTACCGTGGGTGTGTGCGTGACCATCTACCACCTGGCTTGCCGCCGGATCCGTTTGCCGGAGACCCCTCCGACCCGTCCGCCGCGCTCGACGCTATCGAGCCCGGCGAGCCGCTGGATCCCCACGAGCGCCTTGCGGTCGAGGAGGATCTCGCCGACCTCGCGGTCTACGAAGCGCTGCTCGCGCACCGCGGAATACGCGGGCTCGTCGTCAGCTGCGAGGACTGTAGGCAGGACCATTACCACGACTGGGACATGTTGCGCGCCAACCTGCTTCAGTTGTTGGTCGACGGCACGGTGCGGCCACACGAGCCCGCCTACGATCCGACGCCAGAGGCGTACGTCACCTGGGATTACTGCAGGGGCTACGCGGACGCGTCGATGAACGAAGCATTCCACGGCGACGGGTTCGACGGCTTCGACAGCTGATCTCGCGATCCCGACACCCGAACACGACGAAATACCGACCGCCGGTCGGCAATCGGTCGACGCGCGCGTATTCGGGTGACGGCCCTCACGGCCTCCGCGACACGCCGACGCACGGCGTGCGCGCACTCCTCTTGTCGGTGTCGAACGACACACGATCAACGACACGCGATCACGGTGAATATCCAACCTGCGACCGGCCGGACACCCGGCAGGCACCGGGGGAAGACGAACTCGCTTACGCCCGAGCTCAGTTGCTCGGAGTGTGGCTGACCGAGGGCGCGGTCGGAATGTTCACCGTGCCCGGCCCGTCCTCCAGGATCGGCGACCTCGTCGCCGGCTGAGTCGGTGCTTCGACATCTCCGCCGGTCGGCACGCCGACCGTCGTCGGCGCCTGCGTGGTGGGCGGCCCCGGGTTCGGCGGCTGTTCGACAGGCGTGGTCGGCACGGTGGTCACCGGCTGTTGCGTCGTCGGCGCGGTCGGACCACCGGTCGGCCCGGTAGGTCCGGTCGGTCCAGCCGGCTCCACGGTGGTCGGCGGCGTGGTCTCCGAGATCGGCGGCACCATCATGTTGGTGATGGTGGTGGTCTCGCGGGCAGGCTGCGTCGGCGTGGTGGTGGAACCGGTGGCGCCGGTCGGCCGCGGCTGGTTCGTGGTGGTGGCCTGTTCGAGCGCGGCCGCCGCCTCCGGCGACAGTTCACGCAGCTGCGTGAGCAGCTTCTGCCACTCGGACTCCAGATCCTGCTTCTTGCCCGAGTCGCTGACCTGGTCGACGTTCACCGACGCGCGCTCCAGCAGCGCCTTCGCCTGCGCCGGATTGCGCTGCGCCAGAGCCTGCTCGGCCTGGTCCAGCTCGTTGCCTGCGCGCTGCACCACGGTGGTCTGCGCCTGCTCGCTGAACACGACCTCTTTGACCCGCCACAGCGGATCGCCGGGCTCGGCGCTGTAGGAGAACGCCGTCACACCGCCGAAGACCAGTGCCAATGCCGCCGCGGTTCCCGCGATCGGACCGACAAGCCGAAGACGGCCGCGGTTGACTGCGCCGACTCGAACCTTGCGCGCGCCGATCTCCTGGTTGACCGCGGCAACGACCGCGTCCAGATCCGGTGCGCTCGGCAGCGGCGGCGAAATCAGTTCCGCACGCCAGTCAGCCAGCAGTGCGGCTAGCTGAAACTCCTCCGCGCTATCGGTCTGTACCGGTCCATCGCTGGCGATGGCGTCGATCAGAACATCGTCACGGCGTACCGCGGCGATGTCCACCGGTCCGGTGTCACCAGTCCCCCCGGCGTAGGGACCGCTATTTCGCGATCCACGTCGCGCCTTCCAGTCACCCCGACCGCGCTCGCCATCCCTAGCCATACATTTCACCTGCCCTCGCCACTTGTGACTTCAGTTTCGCGAGCGCCCTGTGCTGGGCCACCCGTATAGCGCCCGCCGTACTGCCCACGGCGACCGCGGTTTCTTCCGCTGACAAACCCATGACCAATCGCAGGATCAGGATCTCTCGATGCTTTTCGGGGAGAGTCGCGAGCAGACGGTTCATCTGCCTACTCGTCTCCGATTCGAGAGCTCGCTGTTCCGGTCCTTGGTCGGTGGATATGACATCTGGTACTTCGGCCATCGCCTCCGCCTTGTTACGGGCGGCGTTGCGGTGTGCGTCGGCGACCTTGTGCGAAGCGATTCCGTATACGAAGGCCATGAAGGGCCTGCCCTGGTCCTGATACCTGGGCAAGGCTGTCATCACGGCCAGACATACCTCCTGCGCAACGTCGTCCGCGGAGAGCTGTCCACGCTCCGCCGCGCCGATACGCGCGCGGCAGTACCGGACAACCAGCGGGCGGATCAGCTCTAGTACCTGAGCTAAAGCGGATCTGTCGCCCTGCGCTGCGGCAGCGACGGCGAGGTCCAACTCTTCGCCCGTGTGCGTCATCGTCAGAGATATTCCTGGCGTTACAAGTGGCACGGGCCCGATGACCTGTGCTTCCGCGGATGTGGCGGAACGGATCTAACAATAGCGATAGGCGACGAGGAACCGAGCAACATGGTCACTTGTCTCGAGAACGTCTCGCCGACCGTCACGCGGCGCCCGGTGGCCGAAAACGCCCGCCACGACGGGCGATTCCCGCGGCGCACGCTGCCGCCTCGCCCGCGGCGCCCGGATCCGACAAGCCGGAACGCAGCATCGCGCACGCCCAGCGCAGCGGAAGCAGATCGTGCTCCCGGCATTCGGCGGCCACCGTGTCGGCCAGCACTCGGGCGTGTTCGACATCACCCGACGCGGCCGTCGCCGCGGCGACGAGGAGCCGGGACTTGACGCGGTGCCGCACCGACGGCGCGGCCTCGGCGAGGGCGAGGGCGTCGCGCGCGTGCGGCAGCGCTTCCCGGGCCGCACCCGACGCCAACGCGGTCTCGGCGCTGACCCAGTGCCAGCGGATCCAGGCCCGCCATCGCAGGCCGTCCGGATCCAGCGCGGCGCGGCTCCGGTCGAGCAGCCTGCGCGCCAGTGCGAGGCGGCCGGCGCCCAGCGCGTCGGCGGCCAGGCCGGTGAGGGCGTCGCAGATCGCGTCGACGCGGTCCGGCGCGGACCCGGCGGGCGCGAATGCGAGGTCGCCGCCCGGCAGCGCCAGCGCGGCCGCACGTCCGTCCGGGCCGGACGCCGCAGCGTGCCAGCCGAGTTGACGCAGCAGCGAGCCCTCGGTGCTCGCGGCCAACGAGAGCAGTACCGGATCCGCGGTCCGCCGTCGCATCGCGGACAATTCCGCGCGGGCCGCGGCGTAGCGGCCCTGTCCCCCGAGAATCACCGCCCGGAGCCAGGAACTCAGGGCGTCCTCGGCGGCCGGCAACTCGGCAGCGGCGAGGCCGGGACGAGCCCCGAAGGCTCCCATAGCGAGGACTTCATATCGGACATCCACGGTCGGAACTGGCGCGAACACGCGCGAACTCTATCCCGTCCGCGGCCGACGACCGCGCGTAGTAAATGGCGGCTCGAAGACCTGGCTACTTGTCAGCATTTCTGGTACGCCGCCCATGTTTCCATCAGGTAAATCTCGTCTCAGCATTGCGAGATCATCCGCGACACAAATTCACGCGCGTTTCGCGCAATTAACCTCCGCGCCCCGTTTCCGCCATATGGGCTGTGCTCGCGCACAGCCCGTACGGTGGCCACCGTCACTCCGGTTACCTGTCCCCCATGGAACCAGTAACCTGTGAGCGGTCCCAAAAAAGACTCACGACCTGCGGAAACCTTGACATACTCGACACAGGCAGCTACCCGCCGCGTTCTAGCCAACCGAACAGTATCACCGGAACCCACGTTAAAAGTAAACAGCGGGTAGGTTAAATCTCGCCATTGCCAGATTTCGAAAACCAGTGCGTCGAACTATTGACGGAATTTCGCGGCTACCCCTAACGTAACTCATCGCCACGGACGGCGCCGCGCGAAATTGCAGCGACCGGAAGGGCGAGCCGAGGGACACCGCCGATCGCACGTGTCCCCCACCTGTTGCAGTCAACTGCTCGACAACGCCGACGAGCTCGCAATACGAGGAGTTCACCATGCCCATGCCGACCCACCTCCCCGGACCGAACGCCGACGTCTGGGACTGGCAGATGCGCGGTTCCTGCCGAGGCGTGGACTCCGCCGTGTTCTTCCATCCCGACGGCGAACGCGGCCGCGCCCGCACCGCACGCGAGATGCGAGCCAAGGAGATCTGCCGCGCCTGCCCGGTACTCATGCAGTGCCGCAGCCACGCGCTGAAAGTCAGCGAGCCCTACGGCATCTGGGGCGGCATGTCGGAGACCGAGCGCGAGATGCACGCGCGGCGCAACCGCCGTCGCATGGCCGTCTGAGCCGCGACCAGCCATCGCCGCAGCCACAGCGCGAATCCGCGACCCATCCGGACCGCGTGGCGCGCCGAATGCCTAGCAAATAACCGGCCACTGAAACACCAGAAACACGATCCCGGCCGAACCCGATGGCACACCGCTGTCCCGGTCCGGAACCGACGCCGACGCGCGGCATCAGGCGGTCACCACCGCCGTACCCGCGGTCGCGGCGAGCAGGAGCCGCGCGATTGTCGGCCCGGTGGCGATCGGTTGCTGTTGGCGTGTCACATCTGAATTCGCCCGGCGTTTGGGAGTTCACCGCAAAGTAGCTGAGCTGCTTGCGGTTTGCTGGCACCCCACTGGAAGGAGGCGATAGCGGCACGCTACGGTAGTGACCGATGACACAGAATGGAGCGTTGTGACAACGCGGCCGCCAGCCGCAGAGGGCGACTCGTTCCGAAGAGAAGCCTTCCCACCGAGTGTGGATTCTGCGGTGTCGGCACGCGCAGCCGAAAGCATCGAACTAGCCGCTCTCTTGCATCGCTGCGGCCAGTCCGACCAGGAAGCTTTCGCCGAACTGTACGACCGAACGTGTGCGCGCGTGTTCGGTCTGGTGCTCCGGGTGCTACACGATCCGGGGTACGCGGAGGAGACCACGCAAGAGGTGTATCTCCAGCTCTGGCGTACCGCAGCCAGTTTCGACCCCGCGAAGGGGTCGGCGGTGACGTGGTTGATGACGCTCGCCCATCGGCGTGCCGTCGACCGGGTCCGCGCCGAGCAGGCCCATACCCTGCGCGAAGTCGCGTACGGGATAAGGGTTCTCGGCAACGAGTTCGACGAGGTGATCGAAGAGGTCGAGCGCAGACTCGAACAGCAAGCGGTCCTCGAGGGACTCACCGGCCTCACGGAAACCCAGCGAGAAGCCATCTCGCTGGCCTACTACGGCGGCCGAACTTACGCGGAGGTGGCCACCTATCTCGGCGTAGGGTTACCGACCGTCAAGTCCCGAATTCGGGATGGATTGACACGACTGAAGAAAAGTTTGGGGGTGACGTGAGATGAACGAAGCCCAGATCGATCTCGCGCACACCGTCGCGCTCGGATCGATCGACGACGAAGACCATCACGCGGTACAGGAATTGCTCGACGGCGAGGATCCGGTGCTACACGCCGAGTTCATCGCGGAGGTGCGGCAGGCCAAGGATGCCTTGGCCGCGCTCGCGGCGGTGACGGCCACCGCGCCGCCCGCCGCGCTTCGCGGTCGGTTGCTCGCGGCCATCGCTGCCGAGCAACCTCCCGTCGCCTCCTGAGCTACACCCCCAGTCGGCGCGCCCAGGGCTGCGCCACGGCACCGATCTCCGGTGACCTCGCGCGCTCCCGCGCCGATCGCCGAGAGACCGCTCGCCATCCCCGCCGGAGCTTCCGCGCGCGACCGCGTCGTCTGCTGCGCCGAAGTCTCCGCACCGGGCCGCTTCCCGCGCGTCTCGCGTAGTCCCTTTTCCGCGCGATCGACCCGACGCCTGTCGCCTCTCACGATCCGCAGCGGGCTTGCCGAGCGGCGCACCGACCCCCACACGACGAAAAGGCCCCCGGATTCGAACATCCGGGGGCCTTTCACACGCTCGACGCGTCAGTGCGCGTGACCGTGATGACCGTGGTCGTGCGCCTCCTCGGCGGGCTTGTCGACCACGGCGCTCTCGGTGGTGAGCACCATACGGGCGACCGACGCGGCGTTGACCACCGCGGAACGGGTCACCTTGACCGGGTCGACCACGCCGTCGGTGAGCAGATCACCGTAGGTGAGGGTGGCGGCGTTGAAGCCTTCCTTACCCTCGGAGACCTTGCTGACCACGACGGCGCCGTCCAGGCCCGCGTTGGTGGCGATCCAGTACAGCGGCGCCTGCAGCGCCCGCCGCACCACCTCGACGCCGACGGCCTCGTCGCCGGACAGCGAGTCGCGCAGCTCGACGAGCTTGGCGCCCGCCTGCACCAGCGCGGTACCGCCGCCGGGGACGATGCCCTCCTCGACCGCGGCCTTGGCCGCGCTCACCGCGTCCTCGACGCGGTACTTGCGCTCCTTGAGCGCGGTCTCGGTGGCCGCGCCGACCTTGATCACCGCGACGCCGCCCGCCAGCTTGGCCAGGCGCTCTTCGAGCTTCTCGCGGTCCCAGTCGGAGTCGGTGGCCTCGATCTCGCGGCGCAGCTGCGTGCTGCGGGCGGCGATGTCCTCCGCGGTGCCCGCGCCGTCGATGATCGTGGTGTCGTCCTTGGTGACGACAACGCGCCGGGCCTTGCCGAGCACCTCCAGGCCGGCCTCGCGCAGGGTGACGCCGATGTCCGGGTTGACGACGGTGCCCGCGGTGACCACGGCCAGGTCGTCCAGGAACGCCTTGCGACGGTCACCGAAGAACGGCGCCTTCACCGCGACGGCCTTGAGGGTCTTGCGGATGGAGTTGACCACCAGGGTGGACAGCGCCTCGCCCTCGACGTCCTCGGCGATGATCAGCACGGCCTTGCCGCTCTCGGCGATCTTCTCCAGCAGCGGAAGGAGGTCGGGCAGGGAGCTGATCTTCTCGCGGTGCAGCAGCACCAGGGCGTCCTCGAGCACCGCCTGCTGGGTGTCGGCATCGGTGACGAAGTAGGGCGAGAGGTAGCCCTTGTCGAACTGCACGCCCTCGGTGACGACGAGTTCGGTCTCCAGCGTCGAGGACTCCTCGACGGTGACGACGCCGTCCTTGCCAACAGTGGTGAGTGCCTTGCCGACCATCTCGCCGAGCTGCTCGTCACGCGAGGACACGGTGGCGACCTGCGCGATGGCCTTCTCGCCGGAGACCGGGGTGGCCGCGGCAAGCAGCGCCTCGGAGACCGCCTCGGCGGCCTTGGCGATGCCCGCGCCGACCACGATCGGGTTGGCGCCCGCCGCGACGTTCTTCAGGCCGCCGCGCACCAGCGCCTGGGCCAGCACGGTCGCCGTGGTGGTGCCGTCGCCCGCGACGTCGTTGGTCTTGGTGGCGACGCTCTTGACCAGCTGCGCGCCCAGGTTCTCGAACGGATCCTCGAGGTCGATGTCGCGCGCGATGGTGACGCCGTCGTTGGTGACGGTGGGGCCGCCGAACGCCTTCGCGAGCACCACGTGGCGACCGCGCGGGCCGAGGGTGACCTTCACCGCGTCGGCGAGCTTGTCGACGCCGCGTTCCAGAGCCCGGCGAGCCTTCTCGTCGAACTCGATCTGCTTTGCCATAAGTCCTTTTCCTTGGATGCCTGGGCGGGTCCGGCCCGGTGGGGCCGTGCGAACCCGCCCGGTGGGCTGAAACGACGTTGCCCCGGCCCCGCTGGGAGGGGAACCGGGGCAACGTCGTTACGACTCGATCCCGGGCGTGGCCGGGAAGCGCGATCCGATCCGGACCGCGCCGAGCGCGGTCACTTGCTGACGACAGCCAGCACGTCGCGCGCGGAGAGGATCAGGTACTCCTCGCCCTGGTACTTGATCTCGGTGCCGCCGTACTTGCTGTAGATGACGGTGTCACCCTCCTGGACGTCCAGCGGGATGCGCTTCTCGCCGTCCTCGTCCCAGCGGCCGGGGCCGACGGCGACGACGGTGCCTTCCTGCGGCTTCTCCTTCGCCGTGTCCGGGATGACCAGGCCGGAGGCCGTCGTCGTCTCGGCCTCGTTGGCCTGGACGAGGATCTTGTCCTCGAGCGGCTTGATGTTCACGCTCGCCACGTTGAGCCCTCCACTTTCAGGGGATTTACGGTCGTCCGGAACTGTTGTCCCGGACCATCGGTTCGGTCACGGTGCTGACCCTGCGCATAGCCCCGTCGTCGCGGGTGCCGGGACCCCTGCTCAGTAGTCACAACTGCTGACACCCGGCGAATGCGGAGGGCGGACGGTTACCCGGCCGTCCACGTTCACCAGTGCCACTAGCACTCTATACACGAGAGTGCCAGCGCTCAAGGCCGGGCGGTGCCAATGCGCGTCGTAGTCCCACTTCGCGACCCGTCCCTGTTCCGATATGCACTCACCAGGGTTGGTTGCCCCACGGCCTCAGGGCTTTCCATTGGTTCGGGAAATCTGTAACGTTCGGATAACGGATTGTGACAGTATTGACGACGGTCGTTCTTCGGCCGCCGAGTTCATCACGAACCGGCGTCCGAGGGAGGCATCGAGCGTTACGAAAGAACCAGCACAGCGTCACAGATCCCGTTGCGCCACAGCTTCACCCAGAGGGCAAGTCCACACGTGATCCAAGGCCGGTTCTCGCGACCCACCCGGACGTCGGTCCGGCCGGATCCCGAGTTCGGATCGCTCGCCGACCACGCGACGGTCCGGAAGTCCATTCGAGATGGTCGGCGACAGGATGACCATCCGCTCGAAGGGAGGTGAACATGCGAACATCCCTCGGCATCTCCGCCGGGAACGAGGTCGTGTGCTCGGCGCTGGTCGCCACCGCGCCGAACGGCGCCCAAAGCTTCGACTACCGCGTCGTTTCCGCCGACGCGGCCCATTCCGACATCGGTGATCTGGTCGCGTCGTCCATCGACCTGATGACCACCCAGCTACCGAGTCAGCAAGTGCCGCACGACATCGCGTGGCCCACTCAGCCGGTCGGCGTCCGATTCGCAGGCACCGGCTCGGTCGGGCTGGAAGCGGCGGCGGGCAGGCCGCCGACCAGCGTCGCCGTCGCCTACCGCAGCAAGGAGCAGGCGCAGGTGATCCGTTCGGCCACCGGCAAACAGCGTGAGCTGGAGCTGGTCCCGGAAGGCACCGCCGCGCTCACCTTCCTGCGCCACACCGGGCTGCTCGACCGCTACGAGACGGTCGCCGTCGTCGACCTCGGCGCGACCGGTCTGAGCGTCACCGTCGCCGAGCAGGCCGACGGCACCGTGCTTCGCTCCGAACGCATCCACGCGATCAGCGGCAACGCGATCGACGACCTGATCTACCACCACCTGGTCGACCTCCACTACGCCCGGCGCGGCACCAGGCCGAACCGCCGCATGCTGACCAACCGCGGCCGCGCCGCCAAGGAACATCTCTCGGTTTCGCCCGCCGTCACCATCGACCACGTCGCGGGCAGGCCGCTCAAACTCACCAGGGCCGATTTCGAGGAACTGATCGGAGATCTGCTGCGCGACACCGCCTTGTTCACCGCGGCGGTGTTCGCGCGGGCGCCCAAGTCCCCGGAGGCGGTGGCGGTGATCGGCGGTGGCGCCAACATCCCCGCCGTCCTCGAGACCCTCGAACGCGCACTCGATGTGCCGGTGCTCACCGTCGACGATCCGGAGGCGGTCATCGCCAAGGGCGCCGCGCTGGTGGCCGACGCCGCACAGCCTTCCGGGTTCCCGGTGGCGGCCGGGATCGGCGGCGACGCGCCCGCGGGCACCTTCACCAAGGTCATCGGCACGCTCGCCGGAGCCATCGTGGTGGTCGGCCTGGTGGTCGGCTACGGCTTCAAGACCTTCGCGCCGACGTCGGACGAGGAGGTCTCGCCCGCGGGTACGACGAGTAGCGCGCAACTGCCGCCGACGTCGGTCACAGTGCCCCCGCAGACCGGCGCGGGGACTGTCACCTCCGGCGGCCGCGAGACCACCGAGGGGTCCACCGTCGCATCGCCGCCGCCGGGCACCCAGGAGGCCGGTCTGCCGTCGACCCGCACCGGCGCCGTGTTCACACCGACGCCGATCCCGACACCGGCGCCGATCCCATCGGCCCAGCCGACGCTGCGCCCCGACCCGAACCTCCCGCCGATCCCGTTCCCGGAACTGCTCGGCCCGCTGCTGAATCCCCCTGGTAACCCCCTCTTGCCCACGCAGCAGAACCGCGAGGAATACGGGCCGTCGACGAGCCCGGCGCCCCCTCCGGCGAGTGGGCCGCCCCAGGCGCCCGCACACACCAGGATTCCGATCCCGATGCCGCGCTCCAACTCGGGCTCCGCCGGGCAGGACACGACGAGCGCACTGCCGCTGCTCGAGGTCGAGTTCGCCCCGCACCGCTGAACGGCACGCTCGATCCGACCGAACGAATCACCCCCGGACGGAATGCCATTCGCTGGTAGACGATCCGATTCGGCCCGCAGGCAGCCAGATCGGCACCCGACGGCTCAGCCGATCTGGCTGACCGATACCGGCAACCCCGGATCGGTCGCGACGGTGAGGGGTGAGGGCTTCGCCCCGCCCGCGATGACATGCGCGCCGAGCGCGGCGATCATCACGCCGTTGTCGGTGCACAGCCGCGGTTTCGGCACCCGCAGCGTCAAACCCGCCGCGGCGCAGCGTTCTTCGGCCAGCGAGCGAATCCGCGAGTTGGCGGTGGCGCCACCGCCGAGCACCAGGGTGCCTGCACCCACGTCCTGGGCGGCGCGAATGGCCTTCATGGTCAGCACGTCGGCGACCGCCTCCTGGAAGGACGCGGCGATATCCGGGATCGGCAGGTCCTCGGGCGCGACACCGCTGCGCTGCGCGGCCTCCACGTAGCGGGCGACGGCGGTCTTGAGGCCGGAGAACGAGAAGTCGTAGCGCGGGTCGCGCGGCCCGGTCATGCCGCGCGGGAACGCGATCGCCTTCGGATCGCCGCTCGCGGCGGCCGCGTCCAGCGCGGGTCCGCCGGGGAAGCCGAGACCGAGCAGCCGGGCCACCTTGTCGAAGGCCTCCCCCGCCGCGTCGTCGACCGTGCTGCCCAGTTCGACGATGGGCTCGGCCAGATCGGTGACGTGCAGCAGATGGGTGTGCCCGCCGGACACCAGCAGCGCCACGCAGGGCGGCATCGGTCCGTGCTCCAACGTGTCCACCGCGACATGGCCGCCGAGATGGTTCAGCGCGTAGAACGGTACATCCCAGGCCGCCGCATAAGCTTTCGCGGCCGCGACGCCGACCAGCAGCGCTCCGGCCAGACCGGGGCCGATGGTGACCGCGAGCGCGTCGGGCTTGGCGATGCCCGCCGCCGACAGCGCCCGGCGCATAGCGGGCACGATCGCCTCCAGGTGCGCGCGCGAGGCGATCTCCGGCACCACGCCACCGAAGCGCGCGTGCTGGTCGACGCTGGAGGCGACCTCGTCGGCGAGCAGCTCACAGCTGCCGTCGGGGTTGCGGCGGACGATGCCGACTCCCGTTTCGTCGCAGGAGGACTCGATGCCCATGACGATCACGACAGCACCTCGTCGGGAAGCGGGAGCGCGGTCAGTTCCGGCCTGCGCATGGTGTAGGCGTCGGCGCCGCTGGGGTGGTAGTAGTTCTTGCGCAAGCCGATGATGTGGAATCCGTGCTTGGCATAGAGCGCGATGGCGGGCGCGTTGTCGGTGCGCACCTCCAGGAAAACCGGTCCGCCGCGCTTGCCCGCCTCCGCGAGCAGCGCCTCGAGCAGCAGAGTGCCGATGCCCCCGCGGTGGTAGTTCGGGTCGACGCCGATGGTGTGCACCTCGGCCTCGGGGTGTGCTGCGTCACCGAGCAGCGCCACGCCCGCGTATCCGACCATCCGCCCGTCCTCGTCGCGCGCGGTGATGTAGCGGTTGTGTCGTCCGGCGAGTTCCGAGCGGAAGGCGACCGCGTGCCACGGATCGTCCTCCGGGAACAGCAGTTGTTCGAGTTCGACGCAGCGCTCGATGTCGCCCATGTTCATCGGCTCGATGCGGAAGGCGGCGGTGCGTACTTCGTCGTCCACCATCACGCTCCCGTCCTGTCGAGGGTGCGGTAGGCGTTCTCCACCGCGTCCGGCCTGCGCAGGTAGAGCGGCACCAGCGGTTCCGGCACGGCGCGCGCGAGCAGCTCGGCGGCGGCGACGCGCACCAAGCCTGCGGGCGAGGGCGTCTCCACCGGCAGCACCGGAAGATCGAACAGGTCGACGTGCGAGGCGGAGCCCGCGACCGCCGCGGCCGAGTCGTGGTCGAGCGCGGCGGGCTTGACCACGTCCGGCCCCGCGACGCGCAGCCCGGCACGGTAGCGCGCCCAGTACACCTCGCGCCTGCGCGCGTCGGTCACGACGAGCAGCTCGCCGTCGGCGGTGAACTCGCCCTGAGCGAAGACGTCCGAGGCGATCGCGTCCAAGCTGCACACGCCGTACACCGGGACGTCGAGGGCGTCACCGAAGGCGGCCGCGGTCGCCATGCCGACCCGCAAGCCGGTGAACGGGCCGGGCCCGATACCGGCGACGACCGCGGCGATATCGGTCCTGGAACGGCCTGCCTCGGTGAGGCATTCGAGGATCTGCGGGGTCAGCACCTCGGCGTGGGCGCGGGCATCGACCCGGACCCGCGAGGCGACGGTGCGCAGCTCGGCCGCGGTGACCGCATCGGGCGCGGCCTGCTCCAGTTCCACCAATCCCGCTGTAACGGCGGGTGTCGCGGTGTCGACAGCTAGTACAAGCATGATTGGCCCAACGATACCGGGTGGTACCTCGCCGCGGCGCGGAGCTACCGGGTAGCTAAACCCGGCGGCCGATCCGCCCGGCGCCCACTGTGACCTGCGTCTACTCGACCCACTCCCAGACCGCTGTTCGCACATCGGATTCCGGTTCCCTGGTCAGCAGGACGCGCAGGTGCCGCTCGGCCAGGTGCTCGACGACCCCGAGGCCCCACTCCACGACGACCACCGCCTCGTGCAGGTCGGTGTCGAGGTCGAGGGCGTCGAGCGCGTCCAGATCGCCGCCGAGCCGGTAGGCGTCCACGTGCACCATGGGCACCGGCGCGGCGCCGACGCGCAGGCCCGCGCGGTGCTGCCTGGCGATGATGAAGGTGGGCGAGCTCACTCGGCCCTGCACGCCGAGGCCGGCGGCGATGCCGCGCGTCAATGCTGTCTTGCCCGCGCCGAGCGGACCGTCGAGCACCACGAGGTCGCCCGCGCCGAGTTCGCCTGCCAGTTCGCGGCCCAGCGCCTCGGTGTCCTCCACGGTCGGCAGCGTTCGCCGTTGCTGCGTCACCGCCGCCCTCCGATCCGTTCTCGCCTTGCCGCTGATCCGGGTCGAGCGTACCGGCGCGGGTCGGCCCGGCCGCGATCAGCTTCGGGGTCGCCGGGACGGGCCTCGCTCACCCTGCCGAGGCCGCGTCGGCTTCGTCGGCCTCGTCGGCGCGGAAGAACCCGGCGCGCACCAGCAGCCGGTGCAGCGCGTAGTTGACGGTGTCGGGGAACTGCAGATGCGGCATGTGGGCGGCATCGGCGAGGCGGACCAGTTCGCTGTTGGGCAGCTCACGGGCGAGGGCGCGCGAGTTACGGAACGGGATGACCAGGTCGTGCGCGCCGCCGAGCACCAGCACCGGAAGTCCGGCCAGCGTCGGCAGGGCGGCCGATTCGTCGTGCAGCTCAATGGCTTTCAGGAACTTGACGATCGTCTCCACCGGGGTGTCGTCGATCATCAGCGTGGTGAACCTGGACAGCGTCGGGCTGACCGGTCCGCGGAACGAGCTGACGTGCAGGATCGGCGTGATCAGGTGCCGCACCGTGGATCGACCGGCCTGCACCAGCGCGGGCGCGGTGTGCACCGCGAGCCGGAAGCCGTCGATCGCCGGATTGCGCAGCAGCTGGGTGATGCCCGCCCCGGTGACCTCGGCGGCCGCCGTGGAGAGCAGCGCGATCGCGATCACCCGGCGCGCGAACAGCTCGGGGAACTGGGCCGCCGCGGCGAGCACGGCCATACCGCCGAGCGAGTGACCCACCAGCGCGACCGGTCCGGTGGGTGCGCTCGCCTCGATGACGGCGGCCACGTCGCGGCCGAGCTGCGCCACGGTGCAGCTCTCGGTGGCAGGCGTGCCGGAGCGCCCGTGTCCGCGCAGGTCGAAGAACACCAGGCGGGCCTGCGCGCCCCAGCGCTTCTCCAGATCGCGTCGCTGGAAGTGGAAGGACTCCATGCTGTTGCAGAAACCGTGCACGAAGACGACGGTGAGCGGCGCGTCGGCCGGACCGCATTCGCTGGTGGCGAGCCGGACGCCGTCCTCGGCGATCACCGCGCCCGCGCCGTCCTCTGTCATGAGCGCGAAGTTCTCGTCGCGGTACTCGTCGCGGCGCGCGGGCCAGAGCACCTTCGCGCCCGCGCGGCGTAGCGCGTGCGCGCCCGCGAGCGCGCCGACCATACCGGCGGTCGCCATCCCACCGCGCCAGACGGTCGAGTGATTGTTGTTGCCCCGCACTACTTTCGGACGTCGCGATCGCATCGAGAACCCCTCACCTGTCAGCGGCACACACGTCGACGAGTCCAGCACACGGTGTCAGCGCGGGCAAGCCGGATCCGCTCCGATATGACGTCGCGCGACCCGTCCGCGCGGTGAGCACACGATCTCGTAGTGGATGGTGCCGAGCAGGTCCGCCCAGTCCTGCGCGCCCGGCTCGTCCACACCGCCGCCGAAGAGGATCGCGGTGTCGCCCTCCGCCACACCCGCGGCGTTGTCGCCCAGGTCGACGACGAACTGGTCCATGCACACCCGCCCGACGTTGGGGCGTCGCATGCCGCCGAGCCACACCTCGAAGCGGCCGCTCAGCGGGCGGAACACGCCGTCGGCGTACCCGGCGGGGACGAGGGCGACGGTGGTGTCGTGCGGGGCGATCCACTGGTGCCCGTACGAGACGCCCTCGCCTGCGGCCACCCGTTTCACGAGCGCGACTTTGGCTTGGAACGTCATCGCGGGGCGCAGCCCGAAATCGCCCATCTCGGGGACCGGGCTGAGGCCGTACACCGCGATGCCCGGGCGGACCATGTCGAAGGCCAGGTCGGGCCGGGTGACGGCGGCGGCGGAGTTGGCCAGGTGCGCGACCTCGGGCGGCAGACCGTGCCGCTCTGCCTCGGCGATGGCCTCGACGAACCGGTCGCGCTGCACGTCGAGGAACGGGTGGTCGGGCTCGTCGGCGTGCGCCAGGTGGGAGAAGATCGCGCGGAAGCGCACGACGCCCTCCGCCACCAGGTCGCGCAGCGCGGCGAGGACCCGCGGGTATTCGTCCGGGGCGATGCCGTTGCGGTTCAACCCGGTGTCGACCTTGAGGGTGACCGTCGCGGTCCGGCCCACCCGCCGGGCCGCCGCCTCGACCGACCGCAGATGCGCCAGCGAGGAGATGCCGATCTCGATGTCGTCCGCGATCGCGGCGGCGTAGTCGGAGCCGGAGTTGTTGAGCCAGCACAGAATCGGCGCGTCGATCCCGGCCGCCCGCAATTGCAGCGCCTCCGGAATCGTGGTCGTGCCGAGCTCACGAGCTCCCGCCGCCAACGCGGTCCGCGCGACGTCCGCCGCGCCGTGGTTGTAGCCGTCGGCCTTCACCACCACCATCACCGCCGCGTCTCCCGCGTACTCACGCAGGACCCGCACATTGTGGGCAATGGCATCAAGATCGACGACCGTCTCCACTTGCGCACTCACAGCTGCCGATCCTGCCATTCCCGGGATCTGCGTCGCGAGGGAGTACCGATACCGCAGGTCATCGAGGTGTACCGGACGTCGGCGGCCCGGGCCCGAACACGGCGTCGGAGCCCTTTCGGACGGGTCGAGCGCGGCCGGAGAAGTGAAACATTGGCGTCCATCGGGACGGCATTCGCCCTCGTCAAAGCCGCTGTCGAGCACAGCCAACCTCCGGCAATCGCGAGGCGTCGCTACGCGCCTGTACCCAGCGCATCCGCGAAATGAAGGGGACCGCTGGTCGATCGTTCTGCGGCCCCAGCGAGCGACAACCGCTCGATCAGCTTCGGGCCGGGATCGACCCTCGATGACGGAGGAGCGAGCTCGACGGGACACCCGGGTCGGCGAACGCCGCGGCCGAGTGGGCAACCGGCGGCTTCAGTCGCTCAACGAACGCAGAGTGCGGATCGCCGCTCGGAGGTGGTTCAGAAGCGGGGTCGCCGAAGTGGGAGCGGCGGTCGGGTGATTCTCGTGGGCGGCGAGGTTGGCGGCCAGAGCATGCGCACGGGCGGCGGCCGCGGCGGACCAAGCGGGGTCGCGCCCTGCCGCGAGCAGGGCGCCGATGACGCCGGAGAGGACGTCGCCCGCGCCTGCGGTAGCCGCCCAGGAACCGCCCGCCTCGTTGACGAGCACCGGATGTCCCGGTGCGGCGACGAGGGTGGCCCGGCCCTTGAGGAGAACGGTGACCTGCCACTTCTCGGCGAGGTCGCGGACCGCTCCGACGCGATCCGCGCCCACCTCCTGCCCGGTCAGGCGGGCGAATTCCCCGGCGTGCGGCGTCAGCACCGTCGGCGCGGTGCGGCTGCGCACCAGTTCGGGTGCGGCGGCGAGCAGGGTCAGCCCGTCGGCGTCCACCACCACCGGCAGGTCGGTGGCGAGGATCTCCTCGAGCCGTTCGTACGCGTCCGCGTCCGTGCCCGCCCCCGGGCCGAACACCCAGGACTGCACCCGCCCGGTGTCGGAGACGCTCTGCGCCGCAATCACTTCCGGAAAGTGCGCGAGCACCTGCGCCGATCCGGTACCCGCGTAGCGCACCATGCCGGAGGTCGCTGCCACCGCACCGCCCGTGCACAACACGGCCGCACCGGGATAGGTCGCGCTGCCCGCGCAGATTCCGGTGACGCCCTGGGTGTACTTGTCGTCGGCCGGTCCGGGCACCGGCCACCGCGCGCCGATCCACGCCGGTTCGAGGGCTGCGAGATCGGGCTCGGGGAGCCGCAACCCGATGGGCACCAACTCGATCCGCCCACACCACGGCGCGGCCAGCGCGTGCACCGGCTTGTACGCGCCGAAGGCGACCGTCACCGCCGCGCGCACGGCGGGCCCGGTCACCGCGCCGGTGTCCGGGTCGACTCCGCTCGGCAGGTCCGCCGCCACGATCGGAACATCCACCCCCGCAACGAGTTCCGCGGCGCGCGGCCGCAGCGATCCGCGCCCGGAGATGCCGACGATGCCGTCCACGACCAGATCGGGCTCGCCGAGCTCCTCGCGCACCCGGCCGCCCGAGGCACGCAGCGCGGCAAGCCCTTTCGTGTGCGCGCGAGCGGGATCGAGCAGCACGGCCGTCACCGCCACGCCCCTTCGGCGCAGCTTCGTACCCGCCCACAGGGCGTCACCACCGTTGTCGCCGGAACCGACCAGCAGCGTCACGGCCCGTCCGGCGACGCCGCCCGTGCGCGCTCGAAGCTCACCGGCGACGACCGTCGCCAAGCCGTGCGCCGCGCGCTGCATGGGCACACCCTCGGGCACCCTGGTGAACAGTTCGGCCTCGGCCGCGCGCACTTCGTCGGCGGTGAAATAGCCCCGTTGAACGGACATCGGCGCCTCCACTGGTTCGGAACCTGCGTGCCGCGAGCCTGCCGCCCGCATGTCCGGACACTACCGCCATGCACCGCGAAATCCGCCGTGCCGCAAGCCCCGGCGGTTCCCCGTCCACCCGGCGACTAGGCTCGGACATCATGTCGATGGTCAGCCGCGCCAAGCCCGCTCCGTTCGTCCCCGCCTTCGCCGTGGCGGCGACGCTTGTACTGGCAGGCTGCGGCTCCGACGATTCCGCCACCGCGCCCACCACCACCGCGAAGGCCACGTCGGCGACCGCCGTCCCGACCGGCGAACGCAAGGCGGCCGCCGTCACCGTCGACGTGGACGACATGAAGTTCTCCCCCGAGAACGTCACGATTGGCATCGGCGACACCGTCACCTGGAAGTTCTCCGACAAGGCGCCGCACGCCGTGCAGGGCATCGGCGACAAGGCCATGGGCATCAACAGCCCGATCTTCGACAAGGGCGAGTGGAGCTACACCTTCACCCAGGCGGGCACCTACCGCTACCTGTGCACCCTGCACCCGGAGATGCGCGGCACCGTCACCGTGCAGTAGTTCCGGTCACACCGGCCGATACGCCCTGGTCCGCGCACCGCGCGCGGACGAGGTGTTCAGCGCCTCGACGGCCGCGACGAGCAGCGCGAATTCGGGGTCGGCCGGCGGTCCTCGCGCTGTTCACGCTCACCGCGCACAGCAAGCCCGCCGCCGCCGTCACCGTCGTGCTCGTGTTCGTGTTCGTGTTCGCCACCGTCCCGCCGCCGCAGAAACGGGTTCTCGATCAGGCCGCGGGCGCCCCCACCCTCGCCTCCGCGGTGAACATCGGCGCCTTCAACCTCGGCAACGCGCTTTCGGCCCTGCTCGGCGGGCTGGTCATCGCCGCGGGCTACGGGCGCGGGCTACGGGTATGCCGCACCCAACTGGATCAGGACGGCGCGGCGGTCAGCGCGCTGGGGTTGGGCGGTGGTGTCGGGTGCGCTGGAGCGTGGAAGCGCTCGGGATGCCGACGATGTCGAGCGGGAACCCATCGCCAGTCGCGGGTGATGCGTGCGTAGAACGGGCCTCGGAGTGTCACTACTCCGAGGCCCGTCGGCGTTTGCCGCCGAGTCCGGTTGCGACAGCACGGATCCAGGTTCCGCGGCGTGCCCGCACTCTGCCGGCTGGGCGGCTCAGCCGAAGGTGATCAAGGTGCCGCGCGGCTGGGTTGGTCGTCCGCCGCGGCCGTCGTCTCGGCCGAAAGTGGCCAACGGGCCGGACGGCTTGTGGCTCGGTCGTTCGCGGCGGCAGCCGGGAGGACACGCCCGGCCGAGGTCTATTCGACCGTGACCGATTTCGCCAGGTTCCGCGGCTTGTCGACGTCGTAGCCGCGGGCCTGCGCCACCTCGGCGGCGAAGATCTGCAACGGGACGGTCGAGAGCAGCGGCTGAAAGAGAGTGGGCGCCGAGGGGATTTCGATCAGGTCGTCGGCGAACGGGCGCACCGTGTCGTCGCCCTCCTCCGCGATCACGATCGTCCGCGCGCCGCGCGCCTGGATCTCGCGGATATTGCTCAGCAGCTTGGAGTGCAGCACCGCGCGACCCTTCGGCGAGGGCATCACCACGATCACCGGCAGTCCGTCCTCGATCAGCGCGATCGGGCCGTGCTTGAGCTCACCGGCGGCGAAGCCCTCGGCGTGCATGTACGCGAGCTCCTTGAGCTTGAGCGCACCCTCCAGCGCCACCGGGTACCCCACGTGGCGGCCGAGGAACAGCACGGTCGGCACGTGCGCCAGCTCCCTGGCGATCGCCCGCACCTGCGGCGCCGTCTCCAGCACCTGCTCGACCAGCTTCGGCATGGCCTCCAGCTCGTTGAACTCGCGCGCCACCTCGTCGGGGTACTTGGTGCCGCGCGCCTGCGCCAGCGCCAGACCCACCAGGTAGTTCGCCGCCACTTGCGCCAGGAACGCCTTGGTGGAGGCGACGCCGATCTCCGGACCGGTGCGGGTGTAGAGGACCGCGTCGGACTCGCGCGGGATCTGCGCGCCGTTGGTGTTGCAGATGGCGAGCACGCGCGCCTTCTGCTCCTTGGCGTGTCGCACCGCCTCCAGCGTGTCGGCGGTCTCACCGGACTGCGAGATCGCCACCACCAGCGTCGACCGGTCCAGGACCGGGTCGCGGTAGCGGAACTCGCTGGCCAGCTCCACTTCGACGGGCAGGCGCGTCCAATGCTCGATCGCGTACTTGGCCAGCAGGCCCGCGTGATACGAACTGCCGCACGCGACCACGAAGACCTTGTCGAACTCGCGCAGCTCCTGATCGGCGAGCCGCTGCTCGTCCAGCACGATCCGGCCGCCGGACTCGTCGGTGGTGAAATGCCCGATCAGGGTGTCGGCGACGGCGGTCGGCTGCTCCTCGATCTCCTTGAGCATGAAGTAATCGTGGCCGCCCTTCTCGGCGGCCGCCAGATCCCAGTCGATGGTGAACGGGCGGGTGCGCACCCCGTCCTCGACGCCGGCGAAGTCGGTGACCCGGTAGCTGTCGGAGGTGATCACCACGGCCTGATCCTGGCCGAGCTCGACCGCCTCGCGGGTGTGCTCGATGAACGCGGTGACGTCCGAGGCGATGAACATCTCGCCCTTGCCGACGCCGACTACCAGCGGGGTGTTGCGGCGCGCCGCGACGATCACGTCCGGGTGATCGGCGTGGGTGAAGACCAGCGTGAACGCGCCCTCCAAGCGGCGAAGCACGGCCAGCGCGCTGGCCGGGAAATCGCCCGCGGTCGGACCGTCGGCGTACGCATGGGCCACCAGGTGCACCGCGACCTCGGTGTCGGTGTCGCTGCGCAGCTCGACCCCGGCGTCCTCCAGCTCGCGCCGCAGCGGCGCGAAGTTCTCGATGATGCCGTTGTGCACCACGGCGACCTTGCCGGTGACATCCCGGTGCGGGTGCGCGTTGCGGTCGGTCGGCGCGCCGTGCGTGGCCCAGCGCGTGTGACCCATACCGGTGGTGCCCGCGAAGCTCACGGCCCCGGCTTCGGCCAGCTCGGCCTCCAGATTGGCCAGCCTGCCCGCCTTGCGCTCCACCGCGAGAGCGCCCTGTCCGTCCAGGATTGCGACGCCCGCGGAGTCGTACCCGCGATATTCCATGCGGCGCAATGCGTCAACGACGACGCCGAGCGCGTCCCGGTATCCGACGTAGCCAACGATTCCGCACATGGCTCCCCAGAGTACTTATCGGTTAACGTTCACGTCGTGTCGGCGTCTGTGAAATCGCTACTGAGCACCCTGACCAGCCGCGGCCCGCACCGGGTGCTGCGGGGAAATCTGGCCATCGCGGGCCAGCCCGGGGTCGTCTATACGCCCGAAAGCGGACTCGGTCTACCAGCCGTTGCGTTCGGACACGGCTGGCTCACCGGCGTCGGCAACTATCGCGATTTGCTCCAACACCTCGCGTCCTGGGGTTTCGTTGTCGCCGCTCCCGACACCGAGCGCGGACCGATTCCGTCACATCTCGGCCTCGCGACCGACTTGCTCACCAGCCTCGACATTTGCACCGGCGTCCGCCTCGGCGACGGCGAAATCAGCGTGCACCCCGACAAGCTCGCCCTGGTCGGGCACGGCATGGGTGCGGGCGCCGCCGTCATCGCCGCGGCGCAGCGCAAGGTCGCCGCCTTCGCCGCCCTCTACCCCGCGCCGACCGCTCCCGCAGCGGAAACCCTCGCCCCCGACCTCGACATCCCCGCGCTCGTCGTGGCGGGCGCCACCGACGTCTCCTCCGTCAGCTCCAACGCGTTCCCGCTCACCGCCGCGTGGGGCGGCGACGCGCTCCTGCGGACAGTCGACGGCGCCTCGCACAACGGCATCATCGAGGGCCGCCGCGCCCTGGCCGCCCTCGGCGCGGGCAAGCACGAAGCCAAAACCGCTCGCACCACCCGCGCGCTCCTCGTCGGCTACCTCAGCTACACCCTCCTCGGCGACAAGACCTACAAGCCCTTCGCCGACCCGGAAACCGTCATCCCCCACACCCACCTTGTCGACCCGAACGCGCCGCAGGAAGAAGAGGAACGGCCGAAGCTCTCCATCGGCACCCTCGCCCACTTGCTGCGGAAGTAAGAGGAGAGCGCCGCCCGCTCGAACGCAGGCGGCGCTCCCGGCCTTCAGACGCTCCCCGCCCTCAGATCAACCAGCTCTTCCGTCGGTAGTACTCCGACTCGGGATCGTCGTCCTCGTCGATCGGCGTGACGACGTCCTTCGATTTGCGTGCCGCGATGGACCTTGCGATCGCCTCCCGCTGCTCGCGCGCCTCGGCCGCTAGCCGCTCCTGTTCGGCCCTGGCCTCGACCTCTTGCCGTTCCTTCTCCTCGGCCTCGGCTTGGGCCTTGGCGATTTCTTCGCCGTGCTCTTCCCAGAACTCCCGCATCGCCGCCGCGGACTGCTCCGCGAGTTCGCGGCTCTTGTCGGCCGTCCTCCGGTTTATCTCGATCAAATCTTCTGAGATCGCTGCGGATATCCGGCGGCACTCGTCACCGATCCGCTCCATCTCCTGGGCGTAATTCACCATGGCTGCACTCCTAGCCGATCCCGATCATGCTGCGCGAGCCGGAATCACAATGGTCCCGCCTCGGCCAGCTGCGCACCGCTGTCGAACGGCTCTTCCGGTTCTGTGGTGTCCTCTTCGATGACAGGCGCCGGAATGGGCTCCGGCTTGTACTCGCCGTCCTCTTCCCGCTTGGTACCCGGCGGAACCGGCGTGGACCCACCGGGATTGCCGGTACCGCCCTCCGGATTCTGACCACCGTCGGCGGGCTTCTCCTCCCCGGGAGGAGGAGTCTCGTCCTCGCCAGGCTTCTGCTCGGTATCGGTGATGACCGGATTGCCGTTCTCGTCGAACTTCATGCCGTATTCGTGCGATGTGCCATCGGGATCGGTGGCGACCAGCTTCAACTGTCCGTCCGGTCCCATTTCGACCGTCACATGCTTTCCCGCGAGATCGAACTCGGCCTTCGCCTTGTCGTCCTTGTTCTCCTCGTCCGTCTTGGCGTCGTCTTCCGTCGGTGTGGTAGCCGCTTCCAACTGTTCCAACGCCGTGTCGACGCCGTCTTGAATGACACCGCTCAGCGCGCTGAGACCCGAGCTCAACCCCGTGGCAATGGTGCTCGCCGCCGAAGACAGCGACTCGGCCAAGCTCGCGAGACCCTCCAACGACGCCGATTGCGTCGAGTCGTCGTCATCGTCGTCGGTCGTCGTGTCATCCGGCGTGGTGCTCGGACCAGGGTTGTTGCTGGGTCCAGGGCTAGGACCGGGGCTCGGGCCTGGATTGTTATTGCCTGGTGCGGGATTGGATGTCTTGGGTGTCCCGGCGGGCCGGGGATACGGCTCCTCGGAGATTTTCTTCACCGCGGTGATGATCAGATCGTAAGCTTCCGTGACCTTGGTATCCGTCTTGTCACAGGCTTCGATGAATTTCGTTGTCTTCGAGGCATAATCCGGCTTGAAGACATTGTCCAGCCAGTGCTGACATCTGTCTTTGATCATCTGCTCGTAGGGCGAGCCCGGGAATATCACGCCACCCATGAAATTGTTTGTGACCCATCCTGTGAAGCCGTCTTTGGCCCCTTCCAGCATGTCGGGGAAGATACGGACGACCTTATTGGCCTCACTGTCCCCGGACCAAGTGTTAGTCCACGACACGCCCCCCGCTCCCGAGATGATCGCGTCTACATCCTCCGGCGTTTTGCCGTCGATCTTTACATGTTCGCCATTCTCCAAAATCTGGAGAACCTGGTCCGACTTGATTTTGACGGCCAAACGAAGGCTCTGCGGAGCCTTTTCGAAAGCCCCGAGGATTTCCTGGGCGATCTTGGCATCTGCGTCGGCCAGCCTGAGCTGAGTGGACATCATGTTCAGCGCCGCGGTCGCCGCGTCACCCTGCCAGGCCTGCGAAATGCTCTCCGAGGTCTTCGATTGCGCACCGTACTGCTCTTGCATCGCCTTGACGACCTCTTTCAAGGCGTCGACCGTATTCGTGAGCTTGTCCTCGTTCAGCCCGTTCTGCTCGTAGTACCGCTTGTGCAGGTCTTCGTAGCTCTTCAGGCTGCTGGGCAAGTCACCGAAGGCTCGTTTGTAGCGCGGCTCGAAGTTTTCGAAGTACAGCAGCATCTTCGATCCGTAGTCCAGCAGCTGCGCGATAGTGCTGGAGACGGGCGCATCAGTCATTCTTCGGTCCCCCAGGTCACTTGGTGTTCAGTTCGCTGGCACGCTGTTCGTCCACAGTGGAGTAGCTGACCACCGCGGCGCCGATCACGTCCGCGGTGGCGCCGCTCGCGTTCGACCAGTCGTCGATGCGTTGCCGCAGCGCTTCGAGCCCGCTCTGAATGTCCTTGCCTTTGCTCTGGTACTTCGTTCCGGCGTCGCCCGGCCCGAAGAGGTTGTCGCTGATCTTCTTGATCTGATTCTTGACGACGTCGGTCGACGCCTGAAGCTCGTTGCTCAACTTGCCGAGCTCACCGGTCTTCACACCAAGCGTGCTGCTCGAGTCGGTCATCAGTACGGGGCCCCTCCGTAGTCGCTTCGTCCGATCCCCAGCTCGGAACCCTAGGGAGCCTAGGCACGCCGAGAATCGCCTTACTTTCTTCGACGCGCTTGGGCGTTGCTCGGTTCCGTCGGATCTCTAGCACTGCGCCGCAGTCGTACAGAGAACTTACTGGGCGCCGGAACGAGGCTCAATCGGGCTCGTGGGGACGTGGACGCAGGTTCCAATGATCCGCACGGATGATGTGCGGATCATTGCAGCCTGCGGCCTGTTTCACCCCTCCATGGGGTCGGCGTTCGGGGGCCGTATGGGAGGGAGTGTAGTCGGAGGCGAGCGCAATCGTCGGGTTCCTCTGGGGGCGCTCGGCTTTCGGCCGCGTGCGGGGCCGTCGTCGGACGAGTCTTGCCGGTGCGGAATCACGAGGCCGTGCGGCGTCTCTCGGAAGAGTCTGTGGCGGGTGCCTTTTGGCGGCGCACCCGCCGACGGACTCGGCTACTGCCCGAGTTTGCCCTGATCGGTACGCACCCATTCGGAGGATCCGTCGGGGTGACGGTGGAATTCCCAGGCGGCGTAGTCACCGTCTTTTTCCACGACTGTGACGTGGTCGGCGAAGCCGTCGTGGTCGTAGTCGGTCCAGACCTGCATCGCGTCGTCGCCCTGGGTGGTGATGGAATCCAGGATGCCGTCGGCGTTGATGTCCTGGGTGGGCTGGTCCAGTTCGACCGCACCGAGTCCGCCCAACGGCGTGGATGCGTCGATGTCGGGTAGATCCATGCCCGGGAACTCGCCGGACGTGATCATGGCTCCTCCTCGGACGGGACTCGTGCGATGGTACGGAACTCCCGCAGGACGCGGGGAATCACTCCATCCTGTCATCCATGAGTCCCTGGCGCAGCCCCCGACCCGGTCGTGGTGGTCACTTTTTCGGAATCACCAGCCAGAGAACGAGGTACAGGATGAACTGCGGTCCGGGCAGCAGGCAGGACAGAACGAACAGCAGCCGGACGATGCCTGCGTTCCAGCCGAAGTACTGTGCGATGCCACCGCAGACTCCGGCGATCCACTTGTCGTGGGAGGTGCGGGTGAGGCGGCGGGCGGGTGCGGTCATCGGATTTCCCTCTCTGGTGTCGAACGCTGTGCCATCCACTCTCCGCACAAACGCGCTCACGCACATCGGTCCGGTGACCCATCGGCACCCTGAATTCTCGGAGCCTCGACTCAGGGTGGAACCCCGAGTACGACCGCGAACCCGCCCTGCTCGGCGGCCGGTGAGGGTCTTCCGAGTGCGACCCCGTGCGATGCGCTGACGCGAGCACGGCAGACTTCTCCCAGTGAGCACCACTTTGCATGCGCGCGGACTCTCCGCCGGACACGGCGAACGCACCCTGTTCGCCGAGCTGGACCTGACGCTGGCTCCGGGGGACGTGATCGGCCTGGTCGGCGTCAACGGCGCGGGCAAGTCGACGTTGCTGCGCGTGCTCGCCGACCGCACGGCGCCCACCGGCTCGATCACCCTCAGCCCGCCGGACGCGACGGTCGGTTACCTGGCGCAGGAGCCGGAGCGGATTCCGGGCGAAACCGTCCTGGAGTTCCTCGGCCGACGGACGGGGGTCACGGCGGCGCAGCACGCAATGGACTCCGCCGCGGAACGGCTCGCCGAGGGCGGTGCGGACGATTACACGCCCGCGCTGGAACGCTGGCTCGCACTCGGCGGAGCCGACCTCGATCAGCGGGCCGAGGAGGTCGCCGCGGAGCTCGGTCTCACTTCCAGCCTCGCAAGCGGGCTGGACACGCCGATGACCGGTCTCTCGGGCGGTCAGGCGGCGCGGGCCGGTCTGGCATCGGTCTTGTTGTCCCGCTTCGACATTCTGCTGCTCGACGAGCCGACGAACGATCTGGACTTGGACGGACTCGCTCGCCTCGAGCAGTTCGTCACCGGCGTGCGAGTGCCGCTGATGGTGATCAGCCACGATCGAGAGTTCTTGGCGCGCACCGCGAACCGGATCGTCGAACTGGATCTCGCGCAGCAGCAGGTCGGTGTGTACGACGGCAGCTACGAGTCGTACCTCGCCGAACGGGCGATCGCCCGCCAGCACGCCAGGGACGCCTACGAGGAGTATGCCGACACCAAGGCGGGCTTGGAGGCGCGTGCGCAGATGCAGCGCAACTGGCTCGAGCACGGGGTGCGCAACGCCCGCCGCAAGGCACGCGACCCGAAGAAACTCGATTCCGACAAGGCGGGCCGCAAGATGCGCGCGGAGTCGACCGAGAAGCAGGCTGCCAAAGCCCGTCAGACACAACGCCGTATCGAGCGGCTGGAAGTGGTGGAGGAACCGCGCAAGGAGTGGGAGCTGCGGATGTCTATCGCCGCGGCGCCACGGAGCGGATCGGTGGTCGCCACGGTCTCCGACGCGACGGTCACCCGCGGCGACTTCACCCTCGGCCCGGTGACGACCCAGGTGGACTGGGCCGATCGGATCGTGCTGACCGGCGCGAACGGTTCCGGCAAGTCGACGCTGCTCGCGCTGCTGCTCGGCAAGATCCAGCCCGACTCGGGGACCGCGTCGCTCGGCTCCGGTGTCGAGATCGGCGAGGTCGACCAAGCGCGCGGACTCTTCCGCGGAACCGCTTCCCTCGCGGACACTTTCAGTGCGGAAATGCCGGACTGGCCGGACGCGGAGGCGCGCACGCTGCTGGCGAAGTTCGGCCTGCGCGGGCAGCACGTGCTGCGCGCCTGCGACACTCTCTCGCCCGGCGAGCGCACCCGCGCCGCGCTGGCGCTGTTGCAAGCACGCGGAGTGAACCTGCTCGTGCTGGACGAGCCGACGAACCACCTCGACCTGCCCGCGATCGAACAGCTCGAGCAGGCCGTCGAATCCTTCACCGGCACAATGCTGCTCGTCACGCACGACCGGCGGATGCTTGACTCGGTCCGCGCGAACCGCCGCTGGCATATGGACAACGGGCGGCTCATCGAAGACTGATCCTCGCGCACGACGCGGCTTCAGCATGCGAAACCCAACCACTAGCTACCGCCCCCTCATCGCGCATCGGATGGGTTCTACGAAGTTCTCGGGTCGCAAGTACACGTCGGAGGCGGTGGCGTAGTAGACGGTCCACCCATCCGCCGAGAGCCAGTTGTGCCGCAGGTCGTCACGCGCTGCCGCCGCGTCGCCCGAATGCCATGCGGCGCTGTCGTACTCCAGGCCGATACGCCACTCGGGCCAGCCCAGGTCGAGTCTTCGTAGCCCATTGCTGGTCAGCACGTCCACCTGCGGCTCGGGTCGCGGCAATCCGGCGTCGATACAGCGCAGGCGCGTCCGCGACTCCATCGGCGACTCCGCGCGGCCATCGGCCAGTTCGATCAGCTCCACCGCCTGCACATAGCCGCGACGTCCTCGGTGCCGCTCACTCTCCGCGAGCAATGCGGTACGGGAGACCCCGAGGCGCAGGGCCGAATCCAGCGTCGCCAGTGCGTCGAGCCGATCGGTGGTGCGCGCGACGTCGACCGTGGTGCGGATGGCGTTCGTCGTCACGGTGCCTTTGATCAGGTCCAGTTCGCCCGGCTCGGTCCGGTCGCTGTGCACGACCAGACGCGAGGTTCGCGACCGCTGAGCGCCGAGCACATGTGTCGCCCGGCTTTCGCCCACCGCGAATCCATGTAGCTCCGCGCTGGTCCCGTATGCGGCGGCCAGTGACTGGGCGCCGATCGACAGCCGCGCCGCCTCGACCCGCAGTTGCGGAGTCGGCGGTGTCGCGGCCTCGCGGTAGACGCCGTGGAACACGCGCACCCAATCGCCACGGTCCACGCGAGTGCGCATTTCGGCGCGGGTGTACTCGCACAAGGCCTGCCAGGCGGTGAAGGCGCCGAATTGCTTGTCTCGAACTTCCATCAGTCCCGGTCGCATGAGACCACCATCGGTCACCTCGCCGCGAACGCGTTTTCGGTGACCTGCGGAAATGGTTGGGCGGTGGATAACGCGGGAGCTGTGGACAACTCGGCTGTACATGGTGGCGGATTCGGGGCTCTCTCTGCTGGATTGCAGGTCAACAGCCCTGTCCGGCCGGTGCGGTGAGGCTTCCGTGACTGGGCTCGCGGCAACTCAGCAATCCGTGTTCGCTGAAGTGAGACCGCCGCCGGATTCTGCGGCCAACTCGCCTCATCTGGCGGCCGTGGTGGGACCGCCGCTCGGTTCTGCGACCAGCTCGCCTGATCAACGCGGCCGAGGCGAGACCGCCGCTGGGTGGAAGATAACTCGCCTGTTCGGCGTGGGCGGGGCGAGACCGCTGGTGCTGGATTCTGCGAACGACGTGCGTGATCGGAGTGGCTGAGGCGAGCCCGCCAAGGCCGGATTCCGCCGACAACTCGCGTGATTGGAGTGGATGAGACGCGCCCGCCGACCGGATTCCACGGACAACTCGCGTGATCGCGGTAGCTGAGGCAAGCCCGCCGGACCGGATTCCACGAACAGCTCGCGTGATCGGGGTGGCTGAGGCGAGCCCGCCAAGGCCGGATTCCGCCGACAACTCGCGTGATCGCGGTGGCTGAGGCGAGACTCCCGCTGCTGAGGGTCCTCTTTAAGGGGTGCCTGCTCAGGTATTCCTCGAAGCGGTGCTGGGCGCGTCGCGTGCCGTACCCGGCTTACCTCCCGCGGTCAGGTGAGTGGGCGCAAGTCCCAGCCCGGTCAACCGCCTGTGGTCCCGTCCAAAGAGCTGGAGGAGGAGAGGAAATCGACGGGAGAGAAATGGTGGTTCTCGAGGCGGTTTCAGCAACCATTTGACTACCGTCGAAACCATTTCTCTATCGACGGTAGTCAAATGGTGGTTCGGGGGTTGACAGCCAAGGCAGGTCGAAAGTGCTCGGGTCCGAAGTACTCAGCCGCTCAACGAACGTGCGATCACTTCCCCCTCAACCCGACCGAAACGCAACCACAGCCGGTCGACCACGCCGGAAGCCGAACCAGCCCACCCGGCAGCGGGAGGTAAGCCGGGTACGCCGCACGACGCGCCCAGCACCGCTCACGGTGAAACCATGGCAGGCAGGCAAATCCGAACAGGCAGAACCCCAGGGATACACACGCAACCCCGCAGCTCAGCCGCCGTCACCGACCCGACCGAGCCAGGAGTATCGCGGCAGATGCCACCACTGAACGCGGTGCGAAATCCTACCGCCCGAGCCGCATCACTCAGCGAAACCTAAACCGACGCAACCCGCTTCGCCAGATCGTCCGCAAGCTGCTTGGCCTGCACCAGATCGGTCGCCTCGACCATCACCCGCACCAGCTGCTCGGTACCGCTGGGCCGCAACAGAACCCGTCCGGTATCCCCAAGCACACGCTCGGCTTCCAGCACCGCATCCCGCACCTCCGGCGCAGCGGCGACAGCCGCCTTGTCGCCAACCGGCACGTTCACCAGCACCTGGGGCACGGTCCGCAGCACGCTCGCCAGGTCGGCGAGGGTGCGGTGGGTCTGGGCCATCCTGGCCATCAGGCGCAGGCCCGTGAGGATGCCGTCGCCGGTGGTGCCGTACTTCGGCAGCACCACGTGACCGGACTGTTCGCCGCCGAGGCTGTATCCGCCGCGGCGCAGCTCCTCCAGCACGTAGCGGTCGCCGACGGCGGTGGTGCGCAGGGTGATTCCGGCCTCGCGCATCGCGATGTGCAGGCCGAGGTTGCTCATGACGGTGGCGATCAGCGTGTCGCCGACCAGGTCGCCCGCGTCCTTCATGGCGAGGGCGAGGATCGCGAGGATCGCGTCGCCGTCGACGACATTGCCTTCGGCATCCACCGCGAGGCAGCGGTCGGCGTCGCCGTCGTGGGCGAGGCCGAGATCGGCGCCGTGTTCGCGCACCGCGCGCTGCACCTGCTCCAGGTGGGTCGAACCGCAGCCGTCGTTGATGTTGAGGCCGTCGGGTTCGGCGTTGATGGCGAACACCGTCGCGCCGGCCTCGCGGTACGCGGCAGGACCGACCTCGGCGGCCGCGCCGTGCGCGCAGTCGACCACCACGGTGAGCCCGCTCAGGTCCTGCCCGGTGGCTTCGACCAAGTGCTCGACGTACCGCTCGTGGGTGCCTTCCAGGCTGTACTGGTCCGGGATGACGAGGCCGTGATCGCGCGCGCCGGAGGCGTTCAGCACCCGCCCGATGCCAGCGCCGGTCGGGCGCACCATGGCGTCCTCGGCCACCAGCGCCTCGATCCGATCCTCGACGGCATCGTCGAGTTTGCGACCGCCCGCGGCGAAGATCTTGATGCCGTTGTCCGGCATCGGGTTGTGCGAGGCGGAGATCATCACGCCGAGACACGCGTCGTAGAGGCCGGTGAGGTAGGCGACCGCCGGAGTCGGCAGCACCCCCACCGAGAGCACGTCGACACCCGCCGCGGTCAGCCCGGCGGTCACGGCGGCCTCCAGCATCTCGCCGGATGCCCGAGGGTCGCGGCCGACCACCGCGAGCGCACGCTTCTTGCCGCGGCCGAGCACCTGCGCCGCCGCTCCGGAAAGCCGCAGGGCCAGTTCCGGACTCAGCGATCCGTTGGCAAGCCCGCGGACACCGTCGGTGCCGAACAAACGTCCCATACCTCGCCCCTCATAGGTGGTTTCGCGACATGCGAATGATCCCGCAGGCGTCGGCCTGTCAACCGTGCGAGGCCCGCGAACGTCAATACAGCGAGAGCAGGCGACCAGCGGTGCTGGAAGCCTGCTCTCGTACAGCTGCAGCGCCGACCATACCGCCCCCGGCACCTCCAGGGTGCCGGATGGCGGAGATCGACGAAGCCAAAATCAGCGCTTCGAGTACTGAGGCGCCTTACGCGCCTTCTTCAGACCGTACTTCTTGCGCTCGGTGGCACGCGGGTCACGGGTCAGGAAGCCCGCCCGCTTCAGGGCGGGACGGTCCTCGGGGGTGACCTCGATCAGCGCGCGGGCGATGGCCAGACGCAGGGCGCCTGCCTGGCCCGACGGGCCGCCGCCGACCAGGCGGGCGTGCACGTCGAAGGACTCGGTGCGCTCCACGGTCACCAGCGGCGACTTCACCAGCTGCTGGTGCACCTTGTTCGGGAAGTAGTCCTCGATGGTGCGGCCGTTGAGCACGAAGTTACCGGCGCCGGGCAGCAGCCGGACGCGGACGACGGCCTCCTTGCGGCGGCCGACGGTCTGCACCGGACGGTCGATGACGACCGGGGCGTAGGCGGCGGGCTCGGCCTCGTAGCCGTAGTCCTCCTCCACGACCTCGACGGCGGCCTCTTCGGCGAAGTCCTCGTTGAATTCTTCGGGAGCGGTCACTGGGCCACCTGCTTGATCTCGAACGGAACGGGCTGCTGAGCGGCGTGCGGATGGCTCGGGCCCGCGTAGACCTTGAGCTTGCCCGCGATGGCGTTGCCCAGCTTGTTCTTCGGGATCATGCCCTTGACGGCCTTCTCCACGAGACGGTCCGGACGGGTCTCCAACACCTGACCGACAGTGCGCGACTTGAGGCCGCCCGGGTGCCCGGAGTGGTGGTGGATGAGCTTGTCGGTGCGCTTGTTGCCGGAGATGGCAATCTTGTCCGCGTTGATGATGATGACGAAGTCGCCACCGTCGAAGTTCGGCGCGTAGGTCGGCTTGTTCTTGCCACGCAGCAGATTCGCTGCCTGGACGGCAAGACGGCCGAGCACTACGTCAGTGGCGTCGATGACGTACCACTTACGGGTCACGTCACCCGCCTTGGGGCTGTACGTAGGCACAGTGCTTCCCTGTCTGTAGTCGGTGTTGCCGGCCAAGCGTGCGGTCGAGGTGACCCCGGCGGCCGGTTGAGACCCGGGCCTCGGTGTACGACCTGATGATCCACGGGGAATCGCCCGGCCGCCCACACGCCAACGCAGAACGATACCAGGAAGGTATCGAAGGACCCGAATCCGGTCAGATCTCGACCGGGGCCCCCGGATCGATCGCGCCCGGCGGTCCCGGCACCACATACCGGAGCGTGTCCATGCTCGGCGGCGCGCATTCCGACTCCGTCGACGAGGGCACCCGCACCGTGGCGATCCCCTGCCTGCGGTCCTCGGGCGCGACGTGCGGCGTCAGCCCGCAGGATACGGAAACGACCTCGCCGATCACCGAGCGGACCGGCTCTGCGGCGCCGGTGAGCTCGACCCGGTTGCCGTCGGAAGGCATGGCCACGACGGCAAGCGCCACCACGCCCACCACGGCGTTCGCACCGAACAGATTGCCCTTCATCTTGTTCCAGAGCTTGCCCTTGCGCTCCCTGCCGTCTTCGTCGTCCTCGTCGGACGGCTCCTGCCAGGAGCCCTGGTGGCTGGGCGGCGGGTACGGTGTCGGGGAACCGGGCGGCTGCGAGCCGGGCGCCTGCCGACCCAGCGCGGTGGTCCGCTGATCCTCGGGGTGCTGGCCGGGCGGCCTGGTGAACCGGCTGCCGAGCTCCGCCAGGTTCGGCGGGAGACCGCGCGCCAGATCCTCGCGGGTGACGCGGGTGGTCGGCTCCTCGCTGGGCGGCGGTTCGGCGTTCGGTGGAGCGGTCGGGTAGCCGGGGCCGTAGGTGACTACGGGCGATCCCGGTGAAGACGGCGGACCGAGGTCGGGCCGCTGAACCGTTTCCGGTGGGCGCTGCGGCTCGACAGGACGCTGAGGCGGTTCGGGCGCCCGCTGCCCAGCATCCGCCTGCCACTGCGGCGCCTGCATCTGATGCTGAGGATGCGCCTGCTGCGGCGGGGCGTAGTCGTTGCGCGGCCCGCCCTCGGCATGCCTGCCGCCCTGCTCCGGCTCGCCCGCCTCACTGTCTGTCACCAGCAGATGGGTGGCCCCGAGCACCAGCGCGTGCATCGGATGATCGGCGACATGCAACCGATGGCCGAGGTGGTTCTGGAAAGCGAGCCGCAACGCCTCGTTGAAACAGACATTGCCGCTCAGCAGCACCGTCGAGGTGTCCGCCCCGATGGAGCGAGCCGCGGCCATGACCTCGATCACCACGTTGTCGGCCGAGCGCGCGTCGCGCATCGCGTCGCTGGTCACCGGTACGTCGACGGATTCGGTGGGCTGCTCGTCGTCCCCGTGCACCGCGACGACGAGCATCGTGCGGCCGTCGGAGTACACGCCGGTGGCGCCGATTCCGCGCGGATTGCGCTCATCGGGCGCGCGCACCAAACCGAGGGCCCGCACGTACCCCGAGAGCGCGACGCTCTCCGGCAGCGGTTCCACCACCACGTCGAGCGTCTCGACGAGTTCGGCGTACACCTCGACCTTCTCGTCCGGCCAGCCGTCCGGGAAGGGCAGCGCCACCACATCCGGTTTGCCGCGCAGGTATTTGCCGATGGCGGCGAGCGGGTTGTACATCCGGGCGCGGAAGACCATCTCCGCGGGCCAGGTCGCCCCGGCCACCACGATCTGCGGGTGGCCGAGGATGTCGCGCACGTCGGCGATGGCCATCCCGAGATCGGGACGCTGCCGGTCGACGCCCGCGGTGTGCAGCCGTCCCGACGAATCGGCCAGCAAATACGCCGGCGGCGTGTATGTACCCTCCACCTGCACCGGCCGGATCGGAGTACGTCCACCGCCCGCTGCCACGGACACCACATCCCAGCCGAGATGCACTGCCCCTACTCGCACCGTCACAGTCATAAGTGTGCCTGCTGCGTGAGCGACACGCGCGCGATCCCGGCCGACCCCAGGTCGTGGCGGCCCGAGTAGGTGGTCACGCCGCCGACTTCTTGAGCCGTAGCCGCTGCCAGGTCACGAACGCGAGCAGCGCGGTGATCACCAGCAGCAGCGTCACGTCGAGGATCCAGATTCCCGAGGTGTGGTCCCAGAGTTTGTCCTGCTGGGCGTTGGCGAAGATCGTCTTGATATCGACCGTCGACGCCCCGGCCGCGTAACCCCAGCGCGAGGGGAACACCCAGGACAGCTGTTCGAGCACGACACGGTCGGTGACCGGGATGAGCCCGCCCGCCATCACCAGCTGCACCATGATCATGACGACGAGCATCGGCATGACCTGCTCGTTCGACTTCGCCAGACTCGAGATCAGCAGACCGAACACCACACAGCACACCGCGGTCAGCGCGATGTCGATGTACAGCTCGGCACTGCCGGAGGAGAACAACGAACCCGCGCCGGGCGGGTTCTTGCCCGCCAGCGTGATCCCGACCAGCACCGCCGCCTGGAGGAACGCGGTGACGCTGAACACCGCGATCTTGGCCATCAGATATGCCGAGGGCAGCAGGCCGACCGCGCGCTCGCGGTAGAAGATCGTGCGCTCGCCGACCAGGTCGCGCACGGTCAGGGTGGCGCCCATGAAGCAGGCGCCGAGAATGAGCACGACGAGCAACTGCTGGGTCTCGCCGCCGCCGACGCGCACGATCTCACCGGTGGGCAACGTGGTCAGTCCGCCGGGCGCGAAACCGTTCTTGCCCGGCACCACCAGGGACAGCACACCGAGAATGAACGGCAGCAGCAAGAGGAAGACCAGATAGCCGCGGTCGGCGAAGATCAGCCGGATCTGCCTGCGCACCAATGTGGAGAACTGTTTGAACCCGCTCGACTGCGGCGGGCTGCCCGCGGGTCCGTAGCGCGGCGGCGGGGGCGGCGGTGGCGCGAACGCCTGTCTGGATCGGTACGCGGCGAACGCCTGATCCGGATTGGCCGCCACGTTCGCGAAGATCTCGGCCCAGTCGCTGGTGCCCAAGGCCCCGCCGACACCGGCCGGATGCCCGCAGAACGCGGTCTTGCCGCCCGGCGCCAGCAGCAGCATCTGATCGCACATGTCGAGGCAGGCCACCGAGTGAGTGACCACGATGACCACGCGACCGGCGTCGGCCAGCTCGCGCAGCATCACCATGACCTGCCGGTCCAGCGCCGGGTCGAGACCCGAGGTCGGCTCGTCCAGGATCAGCAGCGAGGGACCGGTGAGCAGTTCGAGCGCCACCGAGGCGCGTTTGCGCTGACCGCCGGAGAGCCGGTCGACCCTGGTGTCGGCGTGTTCCGTGAGCGAAAGCTCTTTCAGCACACCGTCGATCACCTGCTGACGGTCGGCCTTGGTGGTGTCCGGCGGCAGCCGCAGCTCGGCGGCGTAGCCGAGCGCCTGGCGCACCGTGAGCTGGCGGTGCAGCACGTCGTCCTGCGGGACCATGCCGATACGGGAACGCAGCGCCTCGTACTCGGCGTGCAGGTTGCGGCCCTCGAAGGTCACCACACCGCCGGACGGCTGAGTGGTACCCGCGATCAGCTTCGAGAGCGTCGACTTGCCCGCGCCCGACGGACCGATGAGCGCGGTGAGCGTGCCGCGACCCGCCTGCATGTTCACGTCGACGAGCAGCTGCTTGTTGCCCTCGACGGTGAATCCGACGCCGTGCACGTGCAGACCTTGTTCGGCGACCGGCTTCTGCCGGTGCACCAGGGTGCCCTGCTGGACGACGAAGTCGACGTTGCCGATGGTGACGATGTCGCGCTCGCGCAGCGCCGCGCGCTGCTGGCGGGTGCCGTTGACGAAAGTGCCGTTCGCGGAGCCGAGATCCTCGATGGTGAGGCCCTCGGTGGCCGCGACGAGCCGAGCGTGCTTGCGCGAGGCCAGCGGATCGTTGACGACGATCTGGTTGTCGGTGGTGCGGCCGATGGCCAAGCCGCCGGACGGGATCCGGTCGGCCCTGGCGATCGGCGCGGTCGACGCCCTCGTGCGCAGCGGCGGCAGCGCCGAGGTGTCGGCCTTGGTGGTCATGTTGAAGTTCGGCTGCTGCGGCGTCGGCTGCGAAGGCGGTGGGTGCGCACCGACAGGTTGGTGCTGCTGCGGCGGATGATGCGGCGTCGGCGGCTGATGCGATGGGGCGGGCTGATGCGATGCCTGCCCGATCGGCGGACGGTTCGGATGCTGGTAACTCGGCCGTTGCCGAACCGCCTGCTGCGGCTGCGAAGACGGTTGCGGCGGCGTGTGCGCGTGCCGGACCGGCGCCGCGGCGGGCAGCAGGTGCAGCAGCGGACCGCTGATCGCATCGCCGAGCCTGACCTGCGTCGGCCGATCGATGGACACCGGCTGACTCAGCCGGCGCGCGTCCACGAAAACGCCATTGGTACTGCCGTTGTCGGTGAGAACCCAGCCGCTCCCCTGCCAGGCCAGCGTCGCGTGCACCCGCGATACCAGCGGGCTGTCGACGAACAGCGTCACCTCGGGCGCACGGCCCATGGTGACTTTCTGATTCGAATCGAAGACCCGTTCAGTTCCATCATGGCGCACGGTGATGGTCTGCGCCCCCGGTAAAGACATGCAGCGGATACTATGCCATCAACCGGACATCGGCGGTGCCCCCGACGTGCCTCTCGCCCCGATCCGGCGACCGACGAGAACGTGCTACCGGCCGACTAGGGGGAGCTTTGCCGAAACTCCAAGCGACCGCTGTCATTACGGTTGTGCTGTGCGCGATGGCCCTGATCGCGGGATGTACGCGGGAGGTGGACGGCCGCGCGGTCTCGGTCTACGACGACCCGTTCAAGGTGGCCGGACTGCCCACGACGAGCGGCCCGAGCGGACCGCGTCCCGGGGTGACCGACTCCGACCTCACCGCGGCCAACGGCGACGGCGGCGCGACCGACACCCTGGCGCTCAACGCCATCGACGACATCCAGACCTACTGGCGCGGCGAATACGGCAAGGAGTTCGACGGCGAATTCGAACCGGTCGAGCGGCTCATCTCCTGGAGTGCGAAGGCGCCGCGCAACGACGCGCCGGAGTTCTGCAAGGAGACCACCTACCGACTGGTGAACGCGGCCTTCTGTCGCTTGGACAACTCCATCGGGTGGGACCGCTCAGTGCTGCTGCCCACCATGGAGGACACTTTCGGCAAGATGGCCGTGGTCATGGTGCTCGCCCACGAGTACGGGCACGCCGTGCAGGCGCAGGCCAAGATCGTCGATCCGAAGGATCCGGTGATCGTGAAGGAACAGCAGGCCGACTGCTTCGCGGGCGCGTTCATTCGTCACGTGGCGGAGGGCAAGTCGAAGCACTTCACCATCAACACCTCCGACGGCCTGAACACGGTGCTCGCCGCCACCGTCGCGATCCGCGACTCCGACCCCGACGACCCGGAGAGCGTGCACGGCTCCGCGTTCGAGCGGGTCACCGCGGTGCAGATCGGATTCACCGATGGCCCCAAGGCGTGCAAAAGCATCGACATCGACGAGATCAACCAGCGCCGTGGCGGTCTGCCGCAGACGCTGGGCAGCAGCACCGGCGAGTACCCGATCGACAAGGAGAGCCTGATCGAGCTCACCAAGGCGCTCGCCGCGATCCTGCCCGTCGAGGACAACCCGACCTACGACTACAACGGCGCGAAGATCGACTGCCGCGACGGCACCACCACTGAACCGGTCTCCTATTGTCCCGCCGAGAATCTCATCGCCACCGACATCCCCGAACTGGCTAAACGCGGCACCGCCGACATCGACGAAGACAATCCGCTACCGCTCAAGGTGACCGGCGACTACAACGGTTACGTCGTCTTCATCGCCCGCTACACCCTCGCGGTGCAGCAGAGCCACGGCCAGTCGCTGGTCGGCGCCAAGACCGGGCTGCGCGCCGCCTGCCTGGCCGGCGTGGTCACCGGCAAGCTGGCCGACCCGAATCGCCAACGCACCCAGGGCGATATCTCCCTGGCCGCGGGCGATCTCGACGAGGCGGTGTCGGGGCTGCTCACCGACGGCCTGGCGGCCAGCGACGTGCAGGGCAAGACGGTGCCGAGCGGGTTCGCCAGGGTGGACGCCTTCCGCGCAGGTGTGCTCAACGGCGAGAACACCTGCATGTCGCGGTACTCCTAGCCCTGGCCCCGCGCGAACGCGTCGATCGGGCCGTCAGCCCCCGAACGGCGGCGGCGCGGCCGGTTCGAAGCGCAGGACCCGGTTGCCGATCATCACCTCGGTGCCCGGCACCAGGATCATCGGCTGGTTGGGATTGAGGCGAATCCAGTCGCGGTAGCCGGGCAGCCGCGTGCGGGTGCCGTTGGTCGAGCCGCGGTCCACCACGGTCACGTCCCAGTTGATCAGCCGAATCTCCGCGTGCGCGCGCGACATTCCGCCGGAGTTGTCCTCGACCTTCAGCGGAATCAGCCCGCGCTGCGCCGCCTCGGAGTGCTCAGGATCGCGGCCGAGCACCGCGTCGGCGGCCAGCATGTAGGTCATGCCGTCATCGAGGATGAGCATGCCGAGCGGTGGGCGGACCACCTCGATCAGCGCCTGAGTCTGATCCACCGGCATGCCGCAGACGGTGCAGAACGCCGCGCGCGGATCGCTGGGATGGGCTCGCGCGCACTTGAATCCCATCACCTTCACGGTGAGCGCGGTGGCCTTGGCGGTGGCCTCGAGGCGACGCTGCAGATCGGGATCGGGCAGCGGCGCCGGGTTGGTGCCGCCGATCTGGGTGTCGGCCTCGTGCGGATCGGCCTGGTCGGTCACCGAGTCCAGCATCGAGGTCGACGCCTGCGTCGCCGCGGGTTGCGGTTCGGGTCGGGGCCGCTGACGCGGTTCCGGATCGATGCGGGCGGTCGGCAGCGGCGCGGCGGGTGTGCGGTGGTGCTGCGGCGCTCGCTGCTCGGCGGTCTCCGGCTGCGCGACCGGCGCCGGACGCGAACGGGCGCCGTCCGACCAGACGATCGCGCCTCCGGCCTGCGCGATGCCCTCGACCAGCCAGCCGATTCCGCGCTGCTCGGGAATTTCGGGGACCCGGCCCTTGGTGTCGTCGACGAACAGCGCGACACCGAGCGCAGGAACGGACGCGACCCGGTCGACGGTGAACGCCGCGTCGCTGCCCCGGTACCGCTCGACCCTGTCGTCGCCCGCGAGCACCGCGGTCACCGCGCCGTGCAGGAAGATCGCCACCCCGCCGTTCTCCGCGGCGGAGAGAATGCCGAAATCGATCGGCACGCCGGGGCTGATCTGCTCGGCGTGCTTCATGAGCCAGCGCGTCGCCTGCCGCGCGACCAGCGCGCCGGGGCCGTTCGGCTGTTGCTCGACGGCCGCTCTGACCAGTTCCGCAAGCGATTCCAGCGCCATGACGGCCGGCGCGTTCTCGGTCGGCTCGTCCCGGCCCCGATGCGCGACCACCAGCACCGCGCCCGCGACCCGGGCGACGGCGTGATTTCCCGCGACGACCTCGACCTGCCGATCCTTCACCGTTATCGGCCTCCACCGGGGGTCTGGTTCAAGGTCGTCGCCATGTCCCCCAGCGTATTGCAATCGGTGTCTGATCGGTCGCTCTGCCCGGCGTTCGTCGGGTAACTTCAAGGGCAGGTACGGGAGGAACGAGGGGCCTGTCATGGTTCGGACTTCGCGCATCGCGATCTTGGCGGCGTGTGTGGTGGCGGCCGGTGCGTTGACCGGGTGCAGCGGCGTGGCGGGCACCGCGCTACCAGGTGAGCTCGACGTCCGCAAACTCGAAGTGGGCACCTATCCGGTGGACAAGCATGCCTACGACCAGGATTCGGGTGGCGACGGCGCGCTGCTGGAGGGCATGCGCATGTCCGAAGCCGTGGTGCCCACCGTGCGCATCGATCCGTCGCTGAAGTTCGGCCGCGGCAGCACCGTGCTCACCGACACCGAAGCCGCCCTCGACTTCGTCGCCAACGTCTCCAAACCGGTGCTGGACAACCGCAAGATGGTGACCGGGTTCGCCGCGAGCGGTTCCGACAAGGCCGATCCCGCCGGGCAGACCCGCCCCGCCTCCGACGCCACCGCGGTCACCAATGTCGTGTTCCGCTTCCCCGACGAGGCCACCGCCAAGCTCGCCGCCCGCGAACTCGAGGACGCCGACATCGGCGTCTCCGACCAGAACCGCAGGCTCGGATCCACCAAATACCCCGATGCCTATCTGCATTGGCGCCCAGGCGTTCCCAACGTCGGCGCCTTCCTCGCCCACCGCGAGTTCGTCATCTCACTGTTCGTGCAGCGTCCCCGCGCCGACAGCACCGACCTGGTGAACTGGGTGGACAAGACCTTCGCCGCCCAGGTGCCCGCACTGGACAAGTTCCAACCGACCCCGGTCGCCAAGCTCGACACCTTGAAGGTCGATCCGGACGGCCTGCTGGCACGCGTCGCCGTCGCCGACCGCGGCGGCCACTCCCCCGATCCGGACACCTTCGCCATCTACAGCGGCAACCACGGCATCCACTCCTCCGACGACGAAGCCGCCACCCAGCGCCTCATCGAGGAGACGGGCGTCGACAAGATCGCCATCGTCGACGCCAGCTCGGTGACCCGCACCCGCGACAACGACGCCGCCCAGAAACTCGTCACCGGCCTCATCGATACCGTCGGCGACCAATTCGACCCGATCGGCGCCCCCAACGACGTCCCCGGCGCGAAATGCCTGCAGCTCAACAGCAAAGGCGACCCGGAGCGCGAGTACAAGTACCGCTGCTACGTGCCGTACAAGCGCTACGTCGGCGTGGTGACCAGCGACAAGGAGCCCGACGTCCGCCAGAAAGTGGCGGCCCAGTACGCGCTGCTCGCGAACAGTTTGTGAGCACGGCGGCGGACCGGACCCGCCGGACCCGGACGTCGGCACGTCCTTGTGAAAAAGTCCGTCGCCGCGCGCATTCGATCGAAGGGAGAACCGTGCCGCGCCCCGCTTCGGGATTCCGCGCCCTTCCTTTCGCTGCCGCGGCGCTCGTCGTAATCGCCGGTGTGACGTCTGGCTGCGGCGCGCAGACTGTCGAAGGGCGGGGCGTGCCCGGTATGACTCCCGTCGATCCGGCGAGTCTCACAGTCGGACCGTTTCCCTCCGCGCCCGTCGACTACGAGCCGAAGTTGGAAACCAAGGTCGACGTCTTCGCGATCGAATCGCGGCGGTTGTTCAGCTATCTCGTCGCGCCGTACGAAGTCGACAGCGAGATGTCCGCCCTCGACACAACGCGTATTGTCTCCGCCCCGGGTTCGGTGTTCAGCGATTCTCTCGGCGCCCTGCCCGCCCAGTTCGAGCCGATCGCCGAACGCAACCAGCTGATCGCGGGTGTCGTCACCACCCGCTCGAATCAAAAACTGCGGGCCATGCGCAACATGTCGATCGCGTTGCTGCGGTTTCCCTCCGAGGAGGCGGCTCGATCCGCCGCAACGGAATTCGACCGCGCCATGGACGAACTCACACTGAACCGCCACGCCCTCGACATCACGGGTCACCCGGCCGTCCTGGCCTCCACCGCGAACGACCAGAAGGGCTATGTGTTCACCGCCCGCGGACCGATGGTGATCATGAGCATGTCCACGGTCCCGCAGCCCGACCCGACCGCCCTCGCGACACAAATGCGAAAGATGCTCGATCTACAGCTCGAACGGCTGTCCGGGTTCGTGCCGACACCGGTCGACCAGATCCTCGATCTGCCGCTGAACCCGGACGGCGTCATGCGTTTGGCGTTGCCGCCGCTGCCCGCGGGCGGCAGCCCGACCTCACAGCGCGCCCAGCCGGTCGGCGTCTACGACGCTATGGGGCAAGCGCATTTCGAGCCGCGCGGCGCCGAGCTGAAGGCAGCGCTGACGACCGCGGGCGTCGACGTGGTCGCGCGCAACGACGCGACCGTGTACCGCACCCGCGATCTCGACTCGGCGTTCCGCCTCCAGCACGCCCTCACCGATCTCCAGGACGACGAGCAACTCTTCCAGAGCCCGCCTGGCATCACCGACGCCCAGTGTCTGCAGCGCGATGCGGACGCCTTCGACCCGCGCTACGACTACACCTGCGTCTTGGTCCACGGTCGTTACGTCGCGGTCGTCGAAGCCGACGGGCTGCCCGGCGGGCCATTCGATCCGAGCCTGTATCAGCGTGCGGCTGCGCAATATTCGATCCTGTCGCGGGGTGCTTGACCAATGCCCCGTTCCCGCATCGCCTTCGCCTGCCTAACGGCGCTGCTCGCCCTCACCGTCGGCTGCGGCTCCGAGCCCGAGGCGAGCGTCGACACCTCGGCTCTCGATCCAGGCAACTACCCGACCGCACCTCGGGACCTGTCCGCGCTGCGCACCGCGGACAGCGGAGCCGTCCGGGAATCCATCCGACTCGGCAGCCTGGTCCCGCTGCCCATGGATCTCGATAGTCGGCTCGTCTACGGCCGCACCAACTTCGCGGGTCACCACTACACAGCCCGGAATCCACCGTACCGAGGCAGCGGGATCAGCAATCTCGAGAACTTCGGCGAGCGGGTGCCCGGTCTGGTCGCCGGGTGGCACACCGGCGGTTCCCGCCGCGCGAATCGCAACTTCGGACTCGATGTCAGCATCGCGCTGCTGCGATTCGGCACGCCCGAGCAGGCCACCCATGCCATGCACCTGCTCGCGAACAAGGGAATTGAAAAGTATCCGCCCAAGCAGACCCTCGAAATGCCCGGGTACCCCACCGGCCGCACCTATCTCAGCGCCCACGATTCCGTGCAGTCGTGGACCGCCCAGGGCGTATACCTGCTATGGACCTTCGTCTCCGACGGTCTCGCAACCCCACCCGACCCCGCGCCGCTGCTGGCCTTCACCAAGAAGCTCTTCGACCGGCAGTTCGAGCTCTTGCGCGGCTTCACCCCGGCTCCCGTCGGCGAATTCGCCGACACTCCCACAGACGACCTGCTCGCCCGCACTCTCGCCGCCGAACGCCCCGGCACCCTCGACGACGTGACCGGCACCTACACCGTGCCCGCCGCTTTGCATCTGGAAAGCCGCCCGGATCTGGCCCGCCGCGCCTTCGACGACGCGAGGGTCGACCTGGTCGCCTACGCGGGCTCTCGTGTCTACCGTGCGGGCGACCCCGCCGCCGCGGCCCGCCTCACCGCTTTCCTTGCCGCCCAAGCCCCATCGGGCTACGACCCGATAGCCGCCCCTCCCGGCCTCCCCGAGGCTCGATGCTTCCGCGAAGACTCGGGTCCACCGCAGAGCGCCCGCATCATCCTGGAACACCGCTGCTACTTCTCCCACGGCCGCTACGTCGCAGAGGTCACGGCGAATCAACCGCAGGACCTCGCGCAGCGGACGAGCGCCCAGTACCTGCTGCTCGCCCACAGTGCAGCGGGTTGACGTAGGATCCGGCAGGAAGTACGCGATCTATGGGGGCGGCAATGCTGTGTGTGAGGACGACGCTGAGTCGTGCGGACTCGGTCCGCGAATCCGAGGGGGAACCATGAGGTTTCGAAGCGGCTTGCTGGCGCTGGTAGCGACGACGACAGTCGCCTGCGCAGGGTGCTCCGCGACTGTTGTCGGCCACCCACTGCCTGGGCTGGCGCCCGTTGACGTATCGACGCTGAACACCGGGGCCCATTCGCCAGAACCTAGTGACTACGAACCTAGTTCGCTCTCTTACAAGACTGACCTGCGGAGGATCGAAGCACAACGCCTGATCAACCACGTCGTGCATCCGTTCGATATCGACAACGAACTTTCCGAGGTCGGCGAAGTCCATTTATTCCACATACCTGAGTACCCATTCATCCGCGAGGTCTTCCCGGAGAGTTATCGGCCCGCCGTAGTCGATAACAACATGCTCGCTGGAGCCTACGTCTCCCGCTCCAACGGAAACGCGCGAGCTCACAAGAAGCTGAATATAGGAGTGCTTCGATTCCCCACCGCGGCCGCGAGCGTCAAGGCGGTCGAGCAGTTCGATCAGGCGACCAACGCGGCTCCGGGACGGCACTCGATTCCTGTCGAGGGCCATCCTCAGGCCAAGGTGTCTTCGGGCGACGACATCACGGCGCTGTCTTTCCTCGCACACGGGACGTACGTGATTCTGGCCAATCCCGGAGTTCCACAGCCGAATAGAGCCGCGCTGTCGAGCGTGCTGAAGAACACCCTCGATCAACAGATCGCCGCATTGGACAACCAAACGCCACCGGCTTGGGACGACATTCTGGACACACCGCTCGATCCGGATGGCATCATGCGACGCGCGCTACCGAAGGCGCCGGATTACAGTGACCCATTCAGCGACGACCAGGACTTCGCCGCCTACCAACCCGCAGGCGAGCTGCATTTCGAGCGCAATCCGGTCGAGCTCGAGAAGGCATTCGAGGAGAGCGGTGTCGACCTGATCGGGCGCCGCGGCGGCGTTGTGTACCGCGCTCGGGACTTGGCCGGCGCGTTTCGCCTCCAGTCCACGCTTGTCCGCATCGGCAAGAACGATGAGGAGCTCGAGCCACCACCGGGTCTACCCGATGCCCGCTGCGTGAAGTTGGACAAGATCGACGAGAACCGAAACTTCGACGAACTCTGCGCCGTCGTGTTCGGCCGCTACGTCGGGGTCGTCGTGGCGAAGTCACGCTTGTCGGGCCGGGTCGACTACACGTTGCATCAGCGGGCCGCCGCGCAGTATGCCGTCCTGGCGAAAAGCGAGTGATACTCATGCGAATTCGGCATGCGCTGTGTGCAATGATCGCAACCACCGTCGCGCTGACGGCCGCGTGCGGCGACAACGACAATCGCCTCGATGAGCCCGCAGTCGACATCTCGAAGCTGGACTCCGGCAACTACCCGACGGCACCTCGTGACGTCAATGCCACCAGGACGGATAAGACGGGTCTCGCCCTCGAGGCGATGCGTATCGGCAACGCGTTTCCGCTGGCATACGACGTGGATCGAAAGTACGCGTACATGCGGTTGATCTATCCAGATCCGCGGCTCAGCTCGGTTCTCAGGGGATACATTCCGCATGTGAGCTCCCTCGAGGAATTCTCGGGCTTGACCGAGGGACTCATCGCGGGATGGGAAACCAACGGCGAGCGTCGGCGAAGTCCGTCGCTCGGTCGTCAGGTTGTCATGAAGGTCATGCGCTTCGGAACCGCTGCGCAGGCCGAGACCGCTGCGCAGCGGATCGCCGATCGGCAAGCAGAGACCACCGCTGGCGAGCGGGTAACGATTCCGGACCACCCGCAAGTCAGGGCGCGATGGTCGGAGAGCAAGAGAACCCTCGACTCCTGGCTAACCCGCGACACACTTCTGCTCTACACACACATCGAAGACCCGGTCACCGAGCCCTCCGAAACGGCGCCGCTGATCGATTTCACCACGCGAGCCTTCAATACCCAACTGGAGATGTTGAAAGGCTATACGCCGACCCCCGTCGATCAACTCGCTTCGTTGCCCATGGACCCGGAAGGACTCCTCGGACGCACACTGCCACTGGAGGACAAGGAGAAGTACGCCAACGGCGAGGATCCGTCCACGGTCGGACCGAAACAGACCGCTCTGCACCGCGAACATCGACCCGATCGCATGAAGGCGGCCTTCGATGACGCCGGGGTCGATCTCGTTGCCAATGCCGCGGGCAGGTTGTATCGGACCGAAAACGCAGCCAGCACGGTGCGGTTGATTGCCGCGCTGATCGACCAAGCCTCCGAGGGGTACAAGTCGATCGACGGCCCGCCCAATCTGCCGAGCGCGAAGTGCTTCGAAGCCAAGAGTCCCAAGATCAGCACTGATCGCTACCCGCCGGTCTGCTACTTCGCCTACGACCGGTACGTCGCGCGGGTACAGGGCAAGAACATCCAAGAACTGCACCAGAAGGCAGCCGCGCAATACAAGCTGCTAGCTCACGATCGCTAGGGAGCAGGAATGAGGTTCAGAACCACGAGATCGCGGCCAGCCCAGGCGATCTGGGCGGTATGCGCAACGGGCTTGCTGGTGTTCGGGTCGGCCGCGTGCTCCGCGAGCATCTCCGGAACCGCCGTGCGCGTCGAGCCGGACAAGTCGACACTCGAAGTCGGCAATTACCCCACCGAGCCGCGCACCATCGGAAACGCCAAGGGCGACAAGCAAGCCAGGGCCCGTGAGTCGCAACGCCTCGCGGATTATGTCGCCCTTCCTTACGAGGCCGACCCCTCGTACGTGGAGGATGCGTGGTTTCTTCGCCCGCACATCGTGCTCAACCGAAAGACACTGGGCAATCTTGTCATCAACGACACGTTCGACGATGTGGCAGAGGACCTTGTCGCCGGTTGGGTCAATTCATGGTCGACCGGTGGCGCTCCAGACGAAAAGCGGCGCACAATGAACATTGCCGTGCTGATGTTCCCCGACGCGGCAACGGCCGCAGCGGTTGGGCCGGCGCTAGAGCACGACGACTTCACCTACAACCATGACAATCAGCCGGTCGAGATTGCCAAATACCCAAATACCCAGGCTCATTGGCGCCCTGGCGTCTCATCGATCGGCTCTTGGACCGTACACGACCGCTATGTCGTCTTCATAAAGCTCGTGGACGACACCGCAGCGCCCGATCTACCGGCGCTGGTCGGACATGTCGAGCGCATGCTCGATGTTCAGATCCCACTGCTCGGCAAGTTCCAGCCCACACCGGCTGCCGAGTTGCCCCGCATTCCGCTCGACCCCCAGGGCCTCCTCGGGCGCACGCTCGCGAGCAATCCCGAGTCGCCGGCAAGAGGCGAGCCCGATGGAACTTACACCGGCCGCGGCATCTTGTCGCTGATGGAGCAGCCCGGCCACAGCCTGCTCACCGAGTTGGAACAGAGTGAAGTCGATCTGGTCGCATTCGGAGATGCCGTCGTGTTTCGCAGCCGAACCAGCAAGTCTTCTGAGAAGTTCTGGGCGCATATGAAGTCGTCGGCAGACCTGAAGCCGGACCAGAAGATCGTCGCCAGCCCGTCCGGGTTGGGAGATCGCGTCGAATGCCTTGCGATCGTTCGTAAAACCGATGGCGTGGAAACCGTCCTCATGAATTTCTGCACGTTCCAGGTGGATCGCTACGTGGTGCAGGCATCCGGGAAGCAGCTGCAAGACCTGCACCAGCGGACCTCGGCACAGTACGCCTTGCTTACCAGCAGGTGACCGACGCCGAGCCCCAACCGGCTCGCGCTGTCCCGCACTGCCGATGAGACTGGGCCTCGCGCGGTGAATCGCGGCAAAGACGATCTCCTCGCGGGCGCGACCTGAGCAGATGTTCGCCGCGGACACCCTCGTCCGACGCCTGATCTGAGTCGTGCACCCGACGGCGGCTTGCTAGATTTTTCTTCGGAAGGCTCGGGGCCCGTGCTTTCGATATCGCTAGGAGGACCGAATGGCGTTGCGACCCGGCGCAATCGTGGGTGGATACCGGGTGATCCAAACTCTCGGCAGTGGGGGGATGGGCACGGTCTACCTGGCCCAGAACCCGATCCTGCCGCGACGCGACGCACTGAAAGTCCTGAGCGCCGAACTCTCGACCGACGCCGAGTTCCGCGCCCGCTTCGAGCGGGAGGCGAATCTAGCTGCGGGGCTTGATCATCCGAATATCGTCGCGGTGTACAACCGCGGTGAGGAAAACGGCCAGCTCTGGATCGCGATGCAGTATGTCGATGGCACCGACGCCGCGGAAGAAGCAAAGAAGGGTCCGTCGATCATGACGCCGCAGCGGGCGCTGCGGATCATCTCCGAGGTCGGCAAGGGACTCGACTACGCGCATCGGCGAGGGTTGCTGCACCGTGACATCAAGCCCGCCAACTTCCTGCTCTCCGCCGCTGACGAGGGCGATGAAGAACGCGTGCTGCTGACCGACTTCGGTGTCGCCAAGTCCGCCGAAGACGGCCAGGATCTAACCGCCACAGGCAACTTCATGGCCACGGTGGCGTATGCCTCTCCTGAGCAGCTGCTAGGCAACCGTCTCGATCACCGCGCCGACATCTACAGTCTCGGCTGCTCCCTGTACCGGCTCCTGACGGGGCAAAACCCGTATCCGTCGACCATGCCGGCGGTTGTCATGATGGGGCATCTCCATGAACAGCCGCCCAAGCTGAGCGCGACTCGCCCTGGGCTGCCCCACGGGCTGGACGCGGTCCTGGAAAAGGCACTGGCGAAGAATCCCAACGCCAGATACAGCACCTGCCGCGAGTTCATCCACGATGCGGAGGCTGCGTTGTACGGCGCGCAGCACTTTCGGGCGCCCGGCCCCGCGCACGACACCGATCCTCGCACGTCTTTTACCCACCAGCCGACGGAACCCCACACGCCTAGCGCCGCCTATCCGACCGCTCCGCACATGTCGGTGGCCAGGTACGAACCGCCGCAGGAGAGCACCGATCAGAGTCGCGTAACGACCCTGCGTAACGGGAACCGGCCGTCACGGGCACGCAAGCTGCTTGCGCCCGCGATTGTCGCGTTGGTGGCCGCCATCGCCGTCGCAGCGGGCACGTATTTCTTCACTCGCCCTTCCGATGCCGGACCCGGCGGCGAGACGCTGGCCGAGGTCCGAAAGAACTATCCGCAATTCGACGGCAAGACAGTCACTGCATTGAATTTCGGCAACGCAACGCTCTCGGCGATCTTGAATCCGAGTGATCAGGCGGAGTTCCTGCAGGACATCGGTTTCCGGTACAGCAACAAGTACAAAGCCGTTGGTGAGGAGAAGTCACCGCGTCCATTGTCGGTGAGCGGCACACTGTCCGACCTGGATTCCGAAGTGGTGATCGTTCTGCGCAGTGACAGCGAAGCCGGAAACGGTGGCTTGCGCGGACTTCCGAGCAGTCTGCTCAACAGTGCGGCGAAAATCGTCGTGGTGGACGACCTGTCGACTGTGCAAGCGTTCCAGGTGTGGACCGACCAGTCCCCCGGCCGACTCGCGGAGAAGATGGTGCCCGTCATCGCAAAGGTAGTGAAATAGGCCTACCACCAGGCGTGCAAGCTTCACGGACGCTCCGCAGTGTCGCTAACGCTGTAGCGTTCCAAGGCGCCATTCGGTAGGGTATGCGAAGCCAGCCCACTCGCCAGTTCAAGTGGTCGCGAGCAGGGGGAAGGAGGGGAGCGTAGCGCTGGCAGCGACCGACGTGGAGACACCGCGGTCCGAGATGTCCGGGGGATCTCATCCAGGCCCGCCAGTCCACGGTGTAGCCAGTCGACAACGCGCAAGACGGCAAGACGCGACGGAATCCATCGAATTTTTCGTCATTCGATGGAACCGATCGAGCCGAAGACGCGTCCAACCATATGAACGAGGTCAGCTGACTGTTGCGACGTTGACCGTGAGCAGAAGCAGGAGCGAATCGCAATGTCTGAAGCAGGGAATTCCACGAACTTCAGTGCTGATACCGAGGGCATCAATGCGAAGGCGAAGCAGTTCCAGGAGCAGCATGACCGGCTCATGCAGGCCATCCGGCAGCTGAAGTCGGATGAAGACAATGTCACCAACGGCGCCAACTGGCAGGGAGCGGCCCGCGACGCGTTCAACGCGTTCATGGAGCGGTACTACTTCCAGGCCGACAAGATGAACGACAAGCTGATGGAAACCTCTGAGAAGCTCTTCAAGATGTCCAGTCAGTTCTCGGAACACGACCAGGATCACGCCGCCAAGGTGCAGGCACAGGTCTCGAGCCTCGACCTTCCTGCCGTCTAACCCAGAATCCCGCACAGAAGGAGCTTCAAACATGAGCAAGCCGATTTCCGCCAATTTCGCCGGCGTCGACGAGGGCGCGAAGCAGATCGTCCGTCGCGCCGAGGACATCGGGGATGAGCTGCAGCGGTTCCACTCGGAGATCAAAGCGTTCTTCATGGAGCAGGGCGGTCAGGCCCGCAACGCCGTCCTCGAGTTCCAGGGGGTCTGGAACCAGCATGTCGGCCAGCTGAACGACACGCTTCGCGGCGCGGGCCAGCTCGTCAGTACGGGCAATGCTGAGCTGCAGGGCACCGACGTCGCGCTCGCCAACCTCTTCTGAGTTCGACTGGATCGACTCGAACGATTCGGGCCCCCAGCGTTTCGCTGGGGGCCCGAATCAGTTTGTGCCGAGCAGGTTCCCGCTTATGGAATCACGTGCACCGTCGACGCGAAATTCTCGCACGTGGGCTCGAAACCGCTCCACGTGTTGCCCACGTACTGACAGCCGATGCTGACCTGGATTCCGTGTTCCACCAGCACATGCCATTGGACCGTGGAGCCTTCCGGGCGTTCCACGTAGGAGAGGCCGGAGCGGCCGCCGAAGACGACGTCGCTGCGGAGGTCGCCGATGGACGGCTTCGTTCTCATCTGGGCTTCGAGATTGGCGGCGATCTGTTCGTAGCCTGCGTTGGGGGCGACCGGGGTCTGGACGAGGGTCATGCGCAGGCGCGCGCCGTCTTGTGGAGACAGGTCGACGCGACCGCCACTCTGAGCGGAAGGCGGAGCGAGGCGCCAGCCCTCCGGAACCTGGAAACGGATGCGGCCCAAGGTTTCCTGTGCCCCAGGTGCACCCGTCGGGTGCGGCGGGCGGACAGGGGCAGCAGTGGTCGTCGCTGCGGCCGCTGTGGTGGAGGTCGGGGCTGCGGTCGTGGCCTCGTCGGAACCGCCCGCCACGACGACACCACCGACGACGGCAGCGATCACCGCGACCGCGGCAACGCCCGCGAGGACGTACTTGGCGATAGGGCGGTCCGGGGCCTGGGCGGCGGCGCGTTCGCGCAGCGGCTGGAGCCATTCGTTGGTAGGCAGGGCGGGGGCCGCTTCGGGCCGGTACTCCGGTTCCTGATGTGTCCCGCGGACCAGTTCAGCCCCGGAGATCGGACGCAGCTCGGCGTCTGCACCGCAGGACTGCTGCACCGCGGCGCCGATGAGGTCGAGCTTGGCCGGATCGGAAACACCCACGGCCTGAATCACATCCGCAGGCCTGCCGTCGAGCAGACGGGTGATCAGGGCGGTCAGCAGGTCGAACGCTCGCTGGTCGAGACCGAGGTCGGCCAGGGCGAGATTCGGTTCGTATTCGCAGGCTTCGACGTGGACGCCGAGATGGCTGCGCGTCACCGCGGTGGCGGCGGTGGTGGTGGCGCCGAATTCCAGCACGATGGTGCGGCGGCTGCGCGATGTGCGCTCGTCGGCGGCCACCGCGCGCGCGGCCATGTCCTCGAATGCCACGTCGTGCGCGAACCGGCGGGCGGCGGCGTCCAGCACGGCGCGCCGCGGGCCGCCCCACTGCGTCGGGCAGACGAGGGTGATGCGTTCACACGGCACGGCGACGCCGAGGTTCTGCAACGCCGTGCCGAAGACCGCGGTCAACGCCTCCGACACCGCCGGGACGCGCGGCAGTAGCGCGATCCGGTCCGCGGGTACGAATTGGACGGCGGAGCTGACCTGGGTCGGCGGGTTCAACGACTCCCCGATGACCAGATTTCCGTTGCTGCCCAACACGACCGAGGGCGGCGCGTCCCAGTGCGTGGCTGGGCCGCGCGCCCAGATACGGGTGTCCGTCAGGACAAGGTCGACCGTCGACATCACTCGGCCGCCGGCATCCATGCCAGCTGGATCAGCTCCTGCGCGTTACGGGTGATGTACGTGCCGCGGCCGGTCGGCAGCGGGCTCGGCCGCACCGTGCCCATCAGCACGCCCTCGTCCTTCGGGCAGCTCATGATCAGACCTGCCGAGCCGAGGTCCTTCATTCGCGCCATGGTGGCCTCGTACATGGCCCGGCTGGCGCCACCCGCGCGACGAGCCACGATCAGGTGGAAGCCGAGATCGCGGGCGTGCGGCAGGTGTTCGACGAGGGCCGAGACCGGGTTGCCCATGGAGGTGGCGACCAGGTCGTAGTCGTCGACGATGACAAACAGCTCCGGTCCGCTCCACCAGGACCTCTCGCGCAGCTGCTGCGGCGTGACGTCCGGGCCGGGCGTTCGCTGGGCGACGTATGCGGCTAGGTCGGTCATGTTCTGCGTAAACTGCGGTGCGGTGGAACCATATCCGGCGAGATAGCCGTCGGGCACCAGGCCGAGCATGGTGCGCCGGTAGTCGCCGAGGATGAAGCGGGCCTCGTTCGGCGAGTTGGCGGCGGCGATGCCCTCGATGATCGAGCGCAGCAGCGTCGTCTTGCCCGACTCGGTGTCACCGATGATGACGAAGTGCGGGCTCTCGTTGAAGTCGATGTAGACCGGCGCGAGCTCGGATTCGTTGATGCCAAGCGGGATTCGCATGTTCTTGACACCCACGGTGAGCTGTGAGGGCCAATTCCCGGCCAGGTGCAGCAGCTGTTCGCGGGGCAGCACCTCGGGCAGCATGCGCGCGGCGGGCGCGTGCCTGCCCGGGGTCAGGCGCGCGATGGTCGCGACGGCGTCGGCAACGGCCTGGCCGAGGGTGGTCGGGTCGGCGCTGCCGTCGATGCGCGGCAGACCGGTCAGCATGTGCAGGCAGTCCGGCGTCATACCGCGGCCGGGGCGGCCCATCGGGACCAGCGCCGCGAACTTGCGGCCGAGGTCGGAGTCCATCGGGTCACCGAGCCGCAGCTCGATGCGGGTGCCGATCTGGTCTTTGAGCGCGGGACGGGCCTCGGCCCAGCGGGCCAGCGCGATGACGACGTGCACGCCGTACGAAAGGCCTTGCACCGCAAGGTTCATGATCGGCTGCTCGAGCGGATCGAAATCCTGGCGGATCGAGCCGAAGCCGTCGATCACCAGGAAGACGTCGCCGAACGGGTCCTCGTGCGCGCCCGCAGCGCCCGGGCTGCTGGACGGATCCATCGACCGCAGGCGGCGGAACTCCGCCATCGACTCGATGCCGAGCTGACGGAAGCGGGCCTCGCGCTGGCGGACGATGGTGGTCATCTCGGCGATGGTGCGGCGGACCTTGTCCTCTTCCAGACGGCTGGCCACCGAGCCGACGTGCGGCAGGCCCTCCAGGCTGGCCAAGGTACCGCCACCGAAATCGAGGCAGTAGAACTGCACCTGCTCGGCGGTGTGCGTCATCGACATCGCCATGATCATGGTGCGCAGCGCGGTCGACTTGCCGGACTGCGGACCGCCGACCACCGCGACGTTGCCTCGCGAACCGGAGAGGTCCACGACCAAGGGATCGCGACGCTGGTCGTAGGGGCGGTCGACGATGCCGATCGGCGCGCGCAGCGTCGCGACGGCCGAGTATTCGCCGGTGAGGATCGAGCGCGGGATGAGCTGATCCAGGGTGGACGCCTCGTCCAGCGGCGGCAACCAGATCTCGTGCGCCGGACGGCCGTACCCGCGGATGCGCGAGACGAGCATGTTGACGTTCGAGATCTGCTCGCCCTCTTCGGTGCGATGCTCCTCCGGCTCGTGGCTCGCCTGGGAGGGCAGCGGCACCCGGTCGATGGCACGGAAGTCCACGTGGTGGGCGGTGAAAGGCCTTGCCTTCACGTCGATCTCGCCGCCCGCGACACCGGCCTGGGTGACCTCGCGCTGCGAGCCGCCGCCGACGTACGCGCCGGAGACGTAGGACGCCTGGAACCGCTGGATCTCGCCGGAGTCGGACTTGAGGTAGCCGCCACCGGGGCTGTTGGGCAGGTTGTAGGCGTCGGGTACGCCGAGCACCTGGCGGGATTCGTTGGCGGAGAACGTCTTCAGACCGATCCGATAGGACAGGTGGCTCTCCAGGCCCTTCAGCTTGCCCTCTTCCAGCCGCTGCGAGGCGAGCAGCAGGTGCACATGCAGCGAGCGGCCGAGGCGGCCGATCATCACGAACAGCTCGGCGAAATCCGGGTGCTGGGTGAGCAGTTCGGAGAACTCGTCGAGCACCACGAACAGCGCGGGCAGCGGGTCGAGATCGGCGCCCGCCGCGCGGGCCTTCTCGTACTCGGAAACGTTGGCGAAGTTGCCCGCCTGGCGCAGCACTTCCTGGCGGCGGTTCATCTCACCGGCCAGCGCGTCCTTCATACGGTCGACGAGGTCGGCCTCTTCCTCGAGGTTGGTGATGACGGCCGCGACGTGCGGCACGCCGTCCAGACCGAGGAACGTCGCACCACCCTTGAAGTCGACCAGGACCAGGTTGAGCTGGTCGGGCGAGTGGGTCGCGAGCAGGCTCAGCACCAGGGTGCGCAGGAACTCGGACTTACCGGAACCGGTGGCGCCGATGCACAGACCGTGCGGGCCCATGCCGTTCTCGGCGGCTTCCTTGATGTCCAGCTCGATGGGCAGACCCGCGGCGTCGACACCGAACGCGACGCGCAGCCGCTCCCGGCCGTAGCGCGGGCGCCACGCGCTCTCGGGGTTGAACGAGCCGATGTCACCGAGGTTCATCAGCTGCGCCCACGTCGAGATGACCTCGGCGTCCTCGGTTTCCACGTCGCTGCTGCGCTGGGTGGCGGCGCGGTACGGCGCGAGCCTGCGCGCGGCCTGCTGCGCTTGGTGCGCGCTGACCCGGTCGATGAGCGCGAACCGCTCCTGGTTGCCGGTGGCGCCACGACCGACGCACTCGCCGTTCTCGACGATCATCTTGATGCCGCGCGAAACCGCCAGCCGTGGTGCGTATCCGCACAGGTCGATAATGGTGACGCCCTCGTAGCCGGATTCGCGCAGGTGGTCGTCCTCGGCCTCGAGCAGACCGCCGTCGACCACGAGAATGACTTGCACGAGACCGGCATTCGCCGGCTGGTTACGCGAGTAGCGGACGCGGTTGGCCAGCAGCGGATGCAGGCCGGCGGTGGCCTCCCGGATCGATCCGAAGAACATGCGCTGGGTGCCGATGCCGTCCTGGGCGTCGGGGTGCTGGGTGTGCGGCAGCCACTTGGTCCACTCCCACTCGGGTGCGGTGTCCGGACCGCAGACGACCGCGACGAGTACCTGGTCCGGGCCCTGGAACATGCACAGCTGCAACAACATCGCGCGCACCATGTCGCGCGCCTCGGTCCGGTCGCCGTCCAGCGCGATGGTCGCGAAGCCCTTCACCGCGATCGCGGTCGGCAGGTCGGGCACCGTCGAGTGGGCGCGCACGAAACGGCGCAGCGACACCGCCGCGATCGGTTCCAGTTCCTCGACCGGGCCGGTCTCCGGCGCGACGAGCCGTGTGGCGAGGCGCTGCCCGCCGATGCCGATGCGGGCGTGGCAGAAGTCCTTGTCCCCCGCGCGGCGCTCCCACATGCGGCTGGTACCCGCGAGCATCCAGATCAGCCCGGGCTCAGGGTGGCTCCATTCCACCGAGGCGCGTTGCTGTTTGGCGGTGTCGTCGACGTCCTTGCGCACCTGGTCCAGGTATCGCAGGTAGTCCTTGCGGTCCTCGTTGGCCTCGGCGGCCTTCTGGCCCTTGCCGCCGCCCTGGCCCGCGAACATGCCGACCATGGAGAACAGCATCATGACCGGGAACATCATGCTCATCGGGTTCGACGCGATGCCGCCGCCCTGCGTGAACATCAGCGCCATCATGCCGACCATGCCGATGACCATGACGACGGGCATCAGCTTCATCAGCAGATTTCCCGGTGTCACCCTTGGGATCTCGGGCGGCGGCTGCAGGGTGACCTCGCCACCCGGCGTACGCGGCATCTCCCGACGAGCACGGCGCTGGAACCGGACGGTGCTCATGCGCGCGCCTCGCTCGGCTCCGCCATACGCGATGTGCACAGGCACATGACTAGCTCACCGCGTTCGCTCATGCCTGCGCCTCGCTGACGCTCGGCTCCGGCATGCGCGATGCGCGCTGGCACATGAATCGCTCACTGCGTTCGCTCATCGTACGAGAATTCCCCCTCTTCACATGCTGCGACTTCGGGCTCAGTGTAGAGGCCACCGCCGACATGTCGTACAGTTCGACCTGCATTCTGCTGCCCCGACGCCAGGGTCGCAAGCTCGCCCCCCAGCGCGACGGGTCAGCGGAAAATCGAGGTAGAACACCAGGTTGGGGGAAGTTTGACGCACGCGCGACTTGACCATATCGACGAAGACTCCTCGCGCGGTATCGTCCGTGCGCCGGACCTGGCTCGGGTGACGATCCTGGCCAAGCACACCCAGGTGGACATGGCGATTCCGGTCGACGTGCCGGTCGCGCTGGTCATCCCGAGCGTCGTCGACATGGTCGCCCAGCACAGCCGTACCAACGACTTCGACAACGACGGCGAGCGCTTCGAGCCCGCCGAGTGGGTGCTGGCCAGAATCGGCCACCCGCCGTTCTCCAACTCGCTCAGCCTCGGCGAGCACGGCGTGCGCGACGGCGAACTCCTGATGCTGGAAAGCGCTTCGCACACCGCGCCGACGCCGCTGTTCGACGACATCATGTACAACGTCGCGATCGCGGACACCGACCACTACCGCAGCTGGACCCCAAAGGTCGCGCGGATCACCGGCTCCATCCTGGCCGCGCTGACGATGATCGTCGGCTGCCTCGGACTGTTGCTCGCGCCGGACGAGCTACCGGAGTGGGTGAGCGGTTCGATCGCGCTGGCGGTGGCGATCCTGCTCGTCGTCGCGGGCATGGTGCTGAGCCGGATGTACGGCGACACCGCGACCGCGCTCGTCCTCGGCGGCTGCGCGCTTCCCGCCGCGTTCACGGCCGGAATGCTCTATGTGCCAGATCATTACGGCTGGGCGCACATCCTGCTCGGATCGGTTCTGGTGGGGGCCACCGCGATCCTGGCGTGGCGCGTCACCGGCGTCGGTCTCGCGCTGTTCATCGGCGCGGCCACGCTCGCGGTGTACGCGGTGCCCGCCGCCCTGGTCGGGCTGCTCACCGATCAGCCGCTGAAGGCCATCGGCGCGGTGGCCGCGGCGCTCGGCCTCGCGGGTCTTTCGCTGTCGCCGCGGGTTTCGATGCTGCTGGCCAAGCTGCCGCTGCCGCCGGTGCCTTCGCCGGGCACCCCGATCGACCCCACCGAAGACGACCCTGACGACCACCGCGCGCTGCCCACCATGGAGGCGCTGCGGGTGAAGTCGGAACGGGCCCGGATGTACCTTGCGGGTCTGGTCTCCGCCACCACGCTGGTCACCGTCGCGGGCGCGCTCGCCGCCACCGATCCCGAGTCCGGCGACCCGTACTGGCAGGGCATCGCGCTGGCGCTGGTCTGCGCGGCGGTGCTGATGTTCCGCAGCCGCACCTACGCGGGCGCCGAACAGGCCGTCGTGCTGATCGCCGGTGGCGCATCGATCGTGCTGATCATGTTGGTCGGCGCCGGTTTCGCGATGGACATGCCGCTGGCCGTCTTCGGTGCCGCAATGCTGATTCTGGTGGCGGCGCTGATTCTCGGCATCATCATCCCGAACCAGACGGCGACGCCGCCGATGCGGCGCGGCGTCGAGCTGCTCGAGTACGCGTTCGTCGCGGCGGTGCTGCCGCTGGTGTTCTGGGTGGCCTCGCTCTACTCGCTCGTCCGCGGGCTGTGAACGCGAGTCCCCGAGTGCTCATCGTCGCGGTGGCACTCGGCTTGAGCGCATCGATCGGTCTCGGACAAGGCACCGCTTACGCCGATCGACCGCCTCCGATCAATCCTGCTCTGCTCCCACCTGGCGACCCCGCCGTCCCGCCGGAGAAGACCGAGCAGAAGGCGAACAACCCGTGCGTCAGTACGCAATCGGGTGGGGACGGTCCTCTCATCCCGCTGCCGCAGCGTTCGCTCGACTTGCCCCGCGCCTGGGAATTCTCCCGCGGCTCAGGTCAAGTCGTCGCCGTCATCGACACCGGTGTCGCGCGACACCCCCGCCTTCCTGGCCTCGAACCGGGTGGTGACTACGTCGCCGAAGGCGGCGACGGCACCAGCGATTGCGATGCCCACGGCACTGCGGTGGCCGGCATCATCGCGGCCGAACAGATCGACGGTCAAGGATTCTCCGGCGTAGCCCCCGACGCGCGAATCCTGTCGATCAGGCAAACCAGCAAACTGTTCCAGGTCGCTGGTCGATCGCAAGAGCAGCGTCCGGAGGATCCGCCGGAGGGGTACGGCCGCATCGAAGCGCTGGCCTCGGCTGTGCGGCGCGCGGCGGATATGGGGGCAACGGTCATCAATATCTCGCTTGTCGCTTGCGTGGCAGGCTCGACGAGTCCGAACGACGGCCCCCTCGGCGCGGCGCTTCAGTACGCCGCGATCGAGCGAGATGTCGTGGTAGTAGTTGCCGCCGGGAACAAAGAAGACAAATGTCAAGCAGGGAACCCTGACGTGAACCCGCTCGACCCGGGGGGTGATCTCTGGCAAAAGCTGTCCACCAATGTGACACCCGCGCGGTTCGACGATTATGTGCTCGCGGTGGGTTCCATCGACCAGAATGGTCAGCCTTCACAGTTCACGGTGCCGGGCCCGTGGGTCGACATCGCCGCGCCGGGCGAGAACATCGTCTCACTGGACACGAACAGCAATGGCACCGCCAATGGGACGATCGGAAAGCAGAATCAGCCGAGCCCCATGCAAGGTACGAGCTTCGCGGCGCCGTACGTCTCGGGGGTTGCCGCACTCGTGCGCGCTCGCTTTCCCGAGTTGTCGGCCCTCGAGGTGATCAAACGTCTGCAGGCGACGGCCCACGCGCCCGCCGAGGGTTGGAACCCTTTCCTCGGGTACGGCGCGGTCGACCCGATCGCGGCATTGACGAATGCGGTGCCGAACCAGCTCCCTCCCAAGCGGCCGAGTCCCGCTCAGAACCAGCAGCTGGCGGTGCCCGCGCCGCCACCGCCGCCGGATAATCGAGCACGCGATGTCGCGCTGATCGGCTCCGGCACGATCGCCGGCCTACTACTCCTCGGCTATCTCGCGTCATTTCCGATAAGGCGACGGTTCGGTGTTGCCTCCGACGATCTATGAGGTCGCGGTGAAGATCGACTTTCCGCAGCGAAAGTCGACCGGCATCGAGTGACAACGCAGGTGGGGCTCGAACATCCCGCGGATGCTCGAGCCCCACCTGTCAGTCGATCCGGTACCGCTTCAGATGTTCCCGGACTTGATCACCGCCCGCCGCGCCCCACGCGTCGCGTAGTGTCTGCGAAAGTTCGCGCCCGAAGGCGCGGCGGACCTTTCCACCAGGCACGTAGGCAGTTTCCATGATCGACTCGCAACAACCGACCCGCAGGCAGGCGTGGGAGCGCGCTACCAACGTTCCGATGATGGCGTTGGCGGTGACGTTTCTCGGGGTGTACGCGTGGCACGTGCTCGACACCGGGGCCTCGCCCCGGCTGGACTCCTGGCTGACCGGCGTGGACATCCTGATCTGGGCGCTGTTCGCGGGCGACTTCGCGGTGCGGCTGTGGCTGTCGACGGACCGGCTTCGGTTCGTGCGGCGTCATCCGCTGGAGTTGCTGATCGTGGTGCTGCCGCCGTTCCGCCCGCTGCGGCTGTTGCGGGCGGCACTGCTGTTGTTGGACACGCTGAATCGCAACACCGTCACGCGCGCCCGGCTCGCGGTGTTCGTCGGCGCCAGTTCGGTACTGATCCTGCTGCTGTGCAGCCTGGCGTTCTTCGATGCCGAGTACGGCGTGGCCGACAGCAAGGTCACCGATTTCGGTGACGCGCTGTGGTGGTCGGCGGTCTCGGTGACCACCGTCGGCTACGGCGACATCTATCCGGTGACCACCGAGGGCCGCTTGATCTCCTTGATCCTGATGACCTTCGGCATCGGCCTGATCAGCTTCGCGATCGGCACCACGACGAGCTGGGTGATCGACCAGCTGAAGTCCGTCGAGGCCAGCGCCGAGCGCACCGATCGCGAGATCTCCGTGCTGCTCGACGAAGTCCGCGCGCTCCGCAGCGAAGTCGCCTCGCTGCGCGAAGCCGACGCCGACCGCCGCTGACCCGGCGAACGGCTACTTCTGCTGATTGCCCACGGGCTTCGCGGCCGGTGACGGGTCAGGCGCGACACCGTCGTGGGCCACCATCGCTTCCTCGCGACCCAGGGTGGGACCGTTGGCGAGGAGACCGATGATCGGCCACGGCGCTGGCTCTGGCTTCACTCCGGCTTGGGCGTCCATGCCGAGGGCCTTCTGCGCGTCGGCGTTCTTGATGCCGTAGCGCACGCCGGTGTCGGCGACGTAGAAGAGGGAGTCCTTGCGCCTGCTGTCGGGTTCGATGCCGGTGGTCTGGACGAACGCGCCGGTGCCCGGCGGCACGTACACCGAGTCCGCGTTCGGACCCGAGCCGTCGGCCTGGGCCAGCGGCACCGCCTTCGCCTTGTCCGGCATCGGCAGTGCGACGCCCGCGATCACCGAGAGGTCGGCGCGCTTACCGCCGTCCTTGTTGTCGGCGGCAGCCGGGTTCGGCTTCCAGGAAAGGCAGCTGATCGGACGGTCCTTGACCTCGACGATGCTCGGCCGTGCCCGCGGATAGGTGTCCACCGCAAGCGACCTGGCGGGCGGCGCGCTCACCTTGTCGGTCTGGGCGATGACGGTGTTGCTGGACGACGGGCGGTGGGTGTTGCCGATGATGTCGGCGGTCAGCTCGGACACCTGCTGTAGACCGTCCTGGAGCACCACGTAATCCACGTCCGGCTCGCTGGACACCTGCACCACGTCGCCCACGCGGTGCCCGCCGATCTGATAGCTCACGGCGGCGCCCGGGTCGTTGATCTTCGGCGGAATGATCTGTGGCACTTCGGGAATCGCGTTGATCAGGCCCTCGCTGACGGGACGCGGGGTGGCGCCGGTGATGCCGAGCGCGTCCGTCACCCTGCGGTCGGTCATGTCGACGCGGGCGCGGGTCTCGTTGTAGACCAGGTACGCCTGCTCTTTGACCTTCACCAGCAGCGCCTGGTCCGCGGGCACCTCCGAGGCCTTCTCACCCAGCTCCAGATCACCTGCCAGCACGGTGGTGGTGAGGTCCTTGGAACCGTCGACCTTCATCACGTCGCAGACGGTCCACGCCCGGCCCTTGCCGTCCTTGTCGAAGCGCAAAGCCGCGGGCGCGCCGGGGATTCCGATCAGCTGGCCGCGCGGCTTCTTGCCGAGCTCGGACTCCTTGACGATCACCGCCTTGCCCGATTCACCGGAGGCGAGCCGGGCCGAGGCCAGGTTCAGCGCCGGGTGCACCACGCCGTCGATCATCACGTAGACGCCGCCGGACTCCTTGCCGATCAGCAGCGTGTTGGTGCCGATCTTGTCCTGCGGGCGGAGCAACGCGAGAATGCCGCAGCCGGCGAGCACGACGCAGGCCAGCACCAGTCCCGCCGCATAGGCGCGGGACTGCGAGCGCATCGGATCGTGCAACATGCGGACATCCCGGCGCACCAGCGCGTGCTCCATCCGCCGAACCAGGAAGCGGTAACCGCTCACCTGCCAGCGAGTGGTGGGTTTTGAAGGCATGGTTCCTCCCCCGAACAGTGCTCACGTTCGCGGAACACAGTACAGTTCCCTGGGACTCTTGTTCAGCTCGGCCGGTGGAAAACGGTCGATACCGGGTACTTTGGGGGACGCTGATGGCCGAAGCCACAGGGGTGGGACCGCGCCCGCTGCTTGGTCGCATCTCGCTGCCGAATCTGTTGATCGCACAGGTGATCGGCTTGATCGTGGCGGTGATCGCGCTGGTGGCAGGCCTCGGCGGGTGGATCGCGCTCGGCGTCGCCGTTGTCGTCGGCCTGCTGCCGCTGATCCCGATCGCCAAACGCACCGTGCTGGACTGGATCGCGACCTGGTGGCGCTATGTCACCCACCGCGAGTACGAGATCGGCGACACCGTCGACTTCCGCGGCCCCGACGATCGCTCGCTCGGCCTGTACTGGGACGGTACCCGCGTGGTGACGGTGGTCGAGGTGCTGCCGCCCAAGGGTGGGCTGACCCGCATCTCCAGCAGCACCGTGCACGCCTCGCACCTGCTCCCGCTGCCGGAACTCGCCGCCTGCCTCAACCAGCACGACATCCTGCTCAGCGGCATCGATATCATCAGCCACGGACACCGCAGCCGCGCTGGCACCCCGGCGGGCAAGATCTATGAAACGCTGCTCGGCCCGCTGCCCGCCACCGCGCACCGCGCCGTCTGGCTGGCGATCGGCTTCGACGCGATCGCCTGCCCGGAGGCCGCGGCGCGCCGCGGCGGCGGCAGCGAAGGCGCGTCACGCGCGGTAACCATTGCGACGCAACGCATCATGCGCGCGCTGGAGGACGCCGACTGCAGCGCGCGCATCCTGACCGCCCCCGAGATCCGCAAGGCGGTCCTGCAGATCACCTCGGGCTTCGACCCGCGCACCCTGACTCATCGCTGGCGCTACGCCGAGATCGGCAACGCCGTCAACGTCGGCAGCGCGGTCGATCCGAAGCAGCTCGGCTCGGATCTGCTCGCGCAGCTGTGGGTCGCGCCCTCGCGCGGCACCACCGTCACCGTGCGGCTGCGCCCAGGCAGTTCCGCCGAATCGGTGAGCATCGGCGCGGCCTGGCGACTGACCGCCCGCGAACTGCCCGAGAACGGCAAGCTCAAGGGCATGGTGTCGATGAACGGACGCCACCGCGACAGCCTGCTCGCGCACTTGCCTTTGGCCGTACCGGGACTCGACGACACCGTGCCGATGACCGAGTACCCGATCGACGTCATCGGCGCACTGCACCTGCCCTCCTCCGGGTGCGGTCAGCTCATCGGCTCCGACGAGAACAACCAAGGTGTGGCCGTCCGCATCATCGGCACCGGCATCTCGACGGTGTACGTGGCGGGCGAGCTCTACCTGGCGCAGCAGTTGGTGTTCCGCGCGCTGGCCGTCGGGGAGCGCATCCTGATCCGCACCGACCGGGCGCACGCGTGGGAGAACCTGGTGCAGACCATCGGCAACCCGGAACGACTCGCCATCGCCGTCGAAACCCACCAGTCCGACGCGGGTTTCACCGCGACGGTGGTGGACGGTGTGCTCGCGCCCGCACCGCACGCCGGTGTCACGACGATCTATGTGACCGGTGACCCGATGGGCTGGCCCGCGACGAGGCCGGACCTGTCCATCCACCAGCCGGGCGCGATCGGCAACCGCGTGGTGCTGCGCACCGGAACCGCGCAGGTGGATCTCACCCTCGTCTCGATTCCTCGCGAGGCCACCTACATCGGGCATCCGCGCGGGCGCAGGCCCGTCGCGAACGCCGCGCACTGACGGTCCGGCGTCAGCCGGGATAGGGATCGGCCGTCCGCGCGGTCCGCAAATGCCGTCCCCACCAGTCCAATTGGCGAAGCAGCCGCTCGCTCGCGTCGATCGCCGCGCCGTCGGTCGGCGTGCCGGTGGCATCGAACTGCCGCTTGGCCTGGTGGATGCTGACGGTCTCCCGTATCGAGACCATGTGGATCTCGGCGACCACCTGGCGAAGCTGTTCCACCGCGCGCAGGCCGCCGGAGAGTCCGCCGTACGAGACGAAGCCGATGGGCTTGGCGCGCCACTCCCGCTTCGCGGTGTCGAACGCGGTTTTGAGGGAGGCCGGGTAGCCGTGGTTGTACTCGGAGGTGATCGCGACGAACGCGTCCGCGGCCGCCAGCCTGGCCCGATAAGCCTGAGCCTCCGGCGTGTCGGTGAGGTCCGTCGGCAGCGGCGTCCCGATGAGATCGATGACGCCGGTGTCGAATTCGGGCCGCGTCCGGACCACGCGCAGGAACCAATCGGCGACCACCGGAGCGAACCGCTCCGGGCGCACGCTTGCCACGATGACCTCGAGCCGTAGCGGGGTGTCCATCCGGCGAGCATAGAAGACGCTGCCGGAAGCAGTCCGCGAACGTCCACGTGACAAGCGGAGTTACGCCGAGCGCGAGATTCCGGCACTCCGCGCGGACGGCACGTACATTGGACGGGCGACACCGAAAGACGTTGCGGGGGCGATGTTTTGCAACGAAGCCGAAGGAGACGCTATGTACGTGGTGACCGGGGCGACCGGCAACATCGGCGCCGAACTCGTGCGCGCGCTCGCCGAGGGCGGGCAGCCGGTCCGGGCGGTGGTGCGTGATCCGGCGCGCGCGTCGCTACCGGCGGGCGTCGAGGCCGTCACCGGCGACCTGAACCGACCCGAGACCCTGGCCGACGCGCTCGACGGCGCGCACGGGATGTATCTGATGCCGGGCTACGAGAACCTCGAGGAGTTGCTCGCGCTGGCGGGCAAGGCCGGGCTGGCGCGGGTGGTGCTGCTCTCGGGCGGCTCCGCGGCGCTGGCGGATCTCGGCAACGCGGTCTCCCGGTACATGACCCTGTCCGAACAAACCGTGCGCGAATCCGGTCTGCCGTGGACCTTTCTGCGGCCGCGCTCGTTCATGTCCAACGCGCTGCGCTGGCTTCCCCAACTGACTACGGGCGACGTGGTGCGAGCCCAGTTCTCGTGGGTGCGGGTCGCGGCCGTCGACCCCGCCGATATCGCCGCGGTGGCGGCGCGGGCACTGACCGGCGGCGATCTCGACGGCCGGATCCTCGATCTCACCGGCCCGGAGGCGCTGCTGCCCGCCGAGCAGGTCGCGGTGCTGGCCGAGGTTCTCGACCGACCGCTCGTGTGCCGCGAGCTCGACGAGGAGGAGACCCGCGCCGAACTGGCGGCGACCATGCCCCGCGCCTACGCCGAGGCGTTCACGAGCTTCTTCATCGACGGCACACTGGACGAATCCGAGGTCCACCCGACCGTGCGCGAGGTGACCGGCCGACCGCCGCGTACCTTCCGGCAGTGGGCCGAAGCGCATGCCGACGCCTTCCGGACCGCGGCCTCCTGACAATCCGCGATCGCGAACCGATTCGGCGAGCGCAGTCGCGCACGTCAGCCCGCTGCGGCGACTTCCGCGGCGCTCCTCGCGAATTCGGCGAGCCCGTCGACCGGAACCACGGATGCGCTGAAATCCAGTGCACGCCTGGCCCGTTCGGGATCGGCGACGAAATGCCGCACGTCGCCGATCCGGTATTGACCGGTCACGATCGGCGACGTCCCGCCGCGGGCCTTGGCCATGATCGACGCCACCTCCCACAGCGTGATCGGGTGGCCGGAGGCGATGTTGAGCGGCACGAAACCGGGCAGCTGTCGTTCGATCGCGGCACGGGTCGCGGCGGCGGCATCGCGGACGTGCAGGAAATCCCGCACCTGCCCGCCGTCCTCGAACACCCGCGGCGCCTGACCCGCGAGCAGCTCCTCGCGAAACCGGGTGGCCAGACCCGAGCGCGCGCCCTCGCCGTACACGTTGTGGTAGCGCAACACGGTCACCGCCGCCCCGGTGCTCAGACCCCAGGCCAGCGCGTACTGCTCTTGCGCCGCCTTGCTCGCGGCATAGAAGCCGCGCGGGCGCAGTGGCGCATCCTCGCCGACGGCCTCCCAGGTGAGCACCTCGCCGGTGCGCGGCGCGCGGTGGTCGAACATGCCGCGATCCAAATCGGCGCGCGAGCGCAGGCCGGGGAAGAACGGCCCGCCGCGCACGCTGCGATAGCGGCCTTCGCCGTACACGGCGATGGAGGACGCCAGCACCAGTCGCCGGACGCCCGCCTGGCTCATGGCGGCGAGCAGGACCGCCGTGCCGTGGTCGTTGTGCGCGGCGAACGCGGCGATGCCGGAATCCGATTCCCCGTTCGGCGCGGTGACGGCCGCCAGGTGACAGACCACCTCCGCGCCGCGCAGCAGCGGCGCGAGCCCGTCGGCGTCTCTGACGTCCACCCTGGCGACGCCCTCGGGTGGCTCGGCGTCGGGCCCGTGCACGTCGCCGTGCATCAGATCGAGTGCGATCACCTCGTGCCCGGCGGCCGTCAGCGCGCCGCGCACATGTGATCCGAGGAATCCGGCAGCTCCGGTGAGCAGTACTTTCATCGCAACCACACCCCGCCGCCCCCGGCCGACTCCGAGCCGATGGCGGCACGAACGTCGCACCGTCCCATACGGTTACGGTAGTGCGAAAGGCAGCGACACGCCGGTATGGACACGGCACCGATCGCACGTGTCGGTTTCGCCGATCGCCGCCACCGAGGCCCGGATGAGCTCCTTGAACGGGGCCAGGTTGCGCTTGAACTCGGCGAAGACGTCGATGGCGTGCACGCCGTCGCCCTCTTCCAGACCCGCGTCCAGGTCGGTCACCAGAGCGACCGCGGCGTAGCACATCTCCAGCTCACGGGCGAGCACGGCCTCCGGGTGACCGGTCATGTTCACCAGGTCCCAGCCCTGACCGGCGAACCAGCGGCTCTCGGCGCGGGTGGAGAAGCGCGGGCCCTGCACCACGACCATGGTGCCGCCTGCCTTCAGCGGCAGGGCTTCCACCTCGGACTTCGTCACCGCGACGCGCAGTTCCTCGCAGTACGGATCGGCGAACGAGACGTGCACGCCGCCGCCGTCGAAGTAGGTCTGCGGACGACCCGAGGTGCGATCGACCAGCTGGTCCGGCACCGCGACGGTGCCCGGTCCCCAGTCGGCGCGCAGGCTGCCCACCGCGCACGGCGCCAGGATCCGGCGCACGCCGAGCGCGCGCAGCGCCCACATGTTGGCCTGGTACGGCAGCGTGTGCGGGGCGTATTCGTGCCGCTTGCCGTGCCGGGGCACGAAGGCCACCGGCCGTCCCTCGACCTCGCCCACCGCGATCGGGGCACTGGGCTTGCCGTACGGGGTGTCGACTTCGACCTGGGTGGCGTCGTTGTCGAAGAAGTCGTAGAAACCACTGCCGCCGATGACGGCGAGGGCGGGCCGGGGAAGCGAACTCATGGGCTCGATTCTTCCGCCCACCCGCTGCTCCCGCGCAACCGGTACCGGTCCGGCGAACCGATGCGTGAGCGACACCACTCGGGTGCGTGGGCAATGATGGGACGATTCATCGTTTCTAGCTGGAGGTGGCTGTGTCGAGCGCGGGCGTTTGGCTGACCGTGGCAAGCGGTTTGGCGTTCGCCAGTTCCGGACCGCTCGCGAAATCCGTGCTCGCCGCGGAGTGGTCGCCCGGGGCGGTGCTGGCCGTGCGGCTGACCGGGGCGGCGGCGGTCATGCTGGCGCTTGCCGCGCTCGCCGAACCCGATGGCCTGCGTGGCAGCGTGCGTCATCTGCGCACCATCGGCGCGTTCGGCGTGATCGCGCTGGCGGGTGTGCAGGCGACGTTCTTCCTGTCGCTGGAATACCTCCAGGTGGGGGTATCGCTGATGATCCAGTTCCTCGCGCCGATCGCGGTGATCGGCTGGGATTGGGCAGTGCGCGGACGCAGGCCGTCCGACGCCACCCTGCTCGGCGCGATCGTGGCGCTCGCCGGCGCCGCGCTGGTGATCGATGTCTTCGACGCGGGCGGGCTGAGCCCGGCCGGCTTGGGCTGGGCCGCGCTGTCCATGCTGTGCAACGCCGCGTTCTTCCTGCTCTCCGCGCGCACCTCGGACAGCCTGCGCCCGGTGGTGCTGCTCGGCACCGGCCTGACCGTGGCCGCGGCGACCAGCTGGGCGCTCGGCGCGCTCACCGTGCTGCCGATCCACATCGGCAGCGCCACCGCCGTCATGGCCGAGCGCCGCCTCCCGGCCTGGGTGGCCCTGGCATTGCTGATCCTGCTCAGTACCGTGGTGGCCTACCTCTGCGGCGTGGCGGGCGCGGCGCGCATCGGGGCGACGCTCATGTCGCTGATCCTGTTGAGCGAGGTGCTGTTCGCGGTCGCGCTCTCCTGGCTGCTGCTCGGCGAGGCGGTGGCGCCGGTCCAGTTGTTCGGCGCGATGCTCGTAATAGGCGGAATCGCGCTGGCCAGGTACGGTGCCGATCAGCGCGCGACACGGCGGACGCAGCCCGCGCCGGGCCGCGCGCGGACCTGACAACACGCCGGAACAAATGTACCCTAGGGGGGTATTAATCGATGATCGATTCTTCCGGCAGGCAGCAAGGAGACAGTCGGTGACCACCCCGGACACGAAGACCACCCAGGACCAGCCGGGCCACGACCACTCGGCACACGGCTACATCACCGCCAAGGACGACTACCTCAAGCGCCTGCGCCGCATCGAGGGGCAGGCCCGCGGGTTGCAGCGGATGGTCGAAGAAGAGAAGTACTGCATCGATATCCTCACCCAGGTCTCCGCGATGACGAAAGCGCTACAGGCCGTGGCGATGGGCCTGCTGGAGGACCACATCAGTCACTGCGTGGTGGACGCGGCCGTCGCGGGCGGCCCCGAGGCCGAGGCCAAGATCAAGGAAGCGACCGACGCGATCGCCCGCTTGGTGCGTTCCTGATCGACGTTCACCCGTGGCGCAGCCGATAGGCCGCGGCCGCGCCGGGATGCAGCGGGATCGGGCCCGTGCCGATCAACGAACGCGCGTCCAGGAATTGGGTGCCCGCGGCCTCCGCCGGGACCAGCAGGTTCGGGCGCCCGACCAGTAGATCGACGATCGCGGCGGCGGCCTCGTCCGCCAGGGCGGGCGCCGCGAGCAGCAGGTTCGCCACGCCCACGGTCTGGATCGCGGAGGCTCCCGGATAGGCATCGCCCGGGATCTCGACGCGGTCGTAGATGTGCCCGTAGCGCTGGCGCAGCGGGGCGGCCAGCTCATCGAGATCCACCAGGCGCATCCGCAGCGGCACCTCCAGCGCCGCGGTCGGCACGCCGCCCGCCCACAGCAGCGCGTCGACCGCACCGGAGCGAAGGGCCGCCGCGGCGTCGCGCAGCGGGCGATGCTCCACGATGACATCGGTCGCCGGATCCAGCCCCGCGGCGAGCAGGATCCGCTCCCCCGTCAGCGCCGCGCCGGAACCCTGGGCGCCCAGATTCACTCGCTTGCCGCGCAATTCGACCACCCGGCGGACATCGCTGTCCGCCCGCACGGCGAGCTGGAGATAGTTCTCGTAGACCCGCCCGAGCGCGAGCACGCCGCCCGGCGCGCCCCTGCTCGAATCCGCCAGCGCCAGACCGGCTTCCGCCTCACCCCTGGCCAGCATGGCGAGATTGTCCTGTGATCCGGAGGTGGTGATCGGCTCGATCCGCACCGTCCCCGCGTCGGCGGACGCCGACGAGAAAA
>NZ_JBYISM010000034.1:0-115506 GCF_057708605.1 Nocardia sp. bgisy118
TTGCCAGCCGGTCGCAGCGTATCGCGCAGCTTCAGGTTGCGCACAAGCGACCGGTCACGATCCGGTCCTACGGCAACGATCCGCCGCGGTGGTGCTGTGCCGCCCGACGGGGCCACAGCGCGACGAGAACGTGCGGGTATGTCTTGCTCCGCTGTGGGTATCCGCGCCAGACCAGCAACTTCGATGCATCCCTAGGAGGATGGAATGAAGTACGTGGTTTCCTGGACCTACCGTTGGAACGGCTCCGCGGCCGAGAATGAAGCCGGCATGCAGCGCGCGTTGGACGTGTTCGCGAATTGGAAGCCGTCCCCCACCACGAAGTACCACCAATTCGTCGGTCGGCTGGACGGCAGGGGCGGATTCGCGGTGGTCGAGACCGATAATCCGATCGACCTGGCCGACGGTCCGTCCAAGTTCGGCTTCTTCGCGGAGTACGAGATCTACCCTGTCGTCGAGATCGCGGAGGGCGCGCAAGCCTTCCAGCAAGGCGCGGACTTCAGGGCATCGATCGGCTGAACCTCGCCGATCAGCTCCGATACCCGTTGAGCGCGGGCGCGCTCGAGCGAAAACGCTGTCGCGATCAGCCGAATCCTGATCGCGACGCAGCGGCGTGCCGATACTCGCTCCACGCCGCTTCTGCGGATTTGTGAGCACCGTATGTTTCATGCTTCCGAACCCGTACCTGAGCAGTCGCGAACCGGGCCCGTCACCGACACCGTGATGATGTGTTCGGCCAACCGAGACTGTCGGGCCAGATGTTCGCAGTCGATCGAAGACGCAGTCTCGGCTGCCGCCGAAGCCACGCGAGCCGCCGAGGACGCCGCCAAAGCCGCCAACGACTGCAAAGGCGCTGGCCGCAGGAAGTGATCCTCGACCCGCTCAGCGATTGTCCAGCCCGCGCCTGCGTCGAGAGAAACCCGCTCTCGAGGCAGGCGCGGGTGGCCGCGGCGGCTACGGCGACGCGTTTCTGGAGCTCGTCGCACAAGCGCAGCAACTTTAGTAGCGGGTGCCATTCCGACCGGTTCGTAGACGTGTCATGATGGGAACATGTGTTCGAATTGCGGCGCGGTCGGGTCGGGTGGTCGACGGTGAGCGAGGATGCCTTTTCGGCGGTCCGGCGCCTGCCGCGCCCGCGCCCGGTGCTGGTCGATCCCAAGCGGATCTGGCTGCTGCCGAACAAGCCGGGACCCCAGCGGCCGTCGCTGGGTGTCGCGTCGAACAGCCTGGATCCGAGGTTCCAGGAGCCGTGGGTGCAGGCGACCCAGTACGGCTGGGTCCGGCTGCACCTCGGGCACTACGTCGCGTGGTACGCCGAGGTCGCGGTCGACTACCGGACCCGCAACAAGCTCACCGAGACGACGCTGCGGCACTGGGTGCCGTGGGATGCGGTGCGATTGCCGTCAGCGGGCAAGAGCTCGTGACGCTCAGCGCAACGAGGCGGGGCTACGTCCCAGCATTCGCTGCGCGGTTCTGGTCAGGTGGGCTTGATCGGCGAAGGCGGCGTGTGCGGCGACCTCGCTGATCCGGTGGTGTGGCAATGCGGCGATCGCGGTCCGCAACCGCTGCCACTGCCGGACTCGGACGAGGGGGACGCCGATCGTTTCGCGAGCCAAGGTCCGCAGCCGAGGCGCGGAGAGTCCCGCTTCCGTGGCGGCGTCGCCGAGGCTCGTCCGATGGCAGCGCCGCAGAACGTGGGCCCCCTCGCTTCCGTTCTGCTGGCGATCTATTCGACCATCACCGGCCTGAGTCATTTCGTCGCGGTGAACTACTACCGCTCGCTCGTGCCGCCGTGGCTGCCCGCGCCCGGCCTCGTCGTGGTCGCGAGTGGTCTGGCCGAACTCGTGGTCGCGAGCCTGCTGTATCTGCCGCAGACACGGGCGCTCGGCGGGTGGGCTGCGGCCGCGCTGATCACTGCATTCCTGGCGGTCTGGCTCGACGCACTCCGGCGTGCCCGCGCCGATCACCCGCCTTTGCGAACCGGGCGAGCGCTGACGAGTCTGCTGGTGAACATCGGCTATATCGCCTGGGCCGTGTACGTCGCCCTCGCGCAGTGATCTCAGCGGCCGGGGATGGGGAAGGAGCCGAGTTGATCCGGGGTTTCGGGGGCTCCGATGGTGAGGTCGGGGATATGGTGCACGATGTCGAGGATGTCGCCGAGTTGGTCGACGGTGTCGAGCAATTGGCGTTCGGTGTGTTCGCTGGTGAGGAAGAAGCGCAGGCGTTCGGTGCCCGCGGGCACGACGGGAGACAGGATGGCGCCCGCGTTGTAGCCGCGTTGCAGCAGCGCCGCCGCGGCGTATCCGGCGCGGATCTCGCCGGGCACGATGACCGGCACGATCGGAGTCGATTGGGAGTCCGCGAGATTCATGCCTCGCGCGCGCAGCGCGTCGGTGAACAGGCCAGCATTCGACCACAGGCGAGCCAGCCGGTCGGGTTCGTCCGCGAGGACGTCGAGTCCGGCCAGGACGGCGGCGACGTTGGACGGGGACGGTCCGGCGGTGTAGAGCGCCATGCCCGGCGCGGCGTACTTGACGGCCCGCACCAGGTCGGCGTCGCCCGCGATGAATCCTCCGGTGCTGCCGAGCGCCTTCGACAGGCTGCCCGCCCAGATGTCGACCAGGTCGCCGGGCAGAGCGAAGTGTTCCCTGCTGCCGAGGCCGGTGGGTCCGAGGACACCGATGGCGTGCGCCTCGTCGACGAGCACGGCGCAATCGTATGCCCTTGCCACGGAGGATATTTCGGCGATCGCACCGAGATCGCCGTCCATGCTGTAGTGGCCTTCGATGATCACCAGCGCCCGATCGAACTGGTGACGGCACGACCGCAGCAACGCAGCCAGCGACTCGGGATCGTTGTGCCGGAAGGTGACCCGCCTGCACCCCGCCCACTGGGTGCCCGCGACCAGGCTGGCGTGCGCGAGCGAATCGCACACGGCGACATCGCCTTCGCCGAGCAGGAACCCGATCACGGCGGCGTTGGTGAGGAACCCGCTCGAGGTCACCAGTGCCGCACCCGCGCGGTAGATGTCGGCGAGGCGGCGTTCGAGGACGCCGTAGAGCGGGATCTCCCCGGTGACGATGCGGGTGGCCGATGCGGAGGTGCCGTACCGCTCGGCGGCCTCGTTGGCGGCGCGGATAACCCGGGGGTGCGCGGCCAGTGCCAGATAGTTGTAGGAGCTGTAGTTCACCAATTCGTTTCCGCCGGAACGAATCACCGCGCCGTTGTGGCCTTCCGGCGACAAGAACAGCGGATGCGGCAGCCCGGTGGCGTCGATCAGGCGCTGGATCGCCGCCTGTTTCTCCAGCGCCGCCACTACCGCCGGATGGTCGGCGAACTGGCGTCCCGGCCCGCGCCGCACTGTCGTGCGGGCGCCCGTCTGCGCGGCCGCGGGCCGATCGGTTCCGGTCGACGTCGCGGTGTTGCGTTCACGCGCACCGGCCAGCAGCCGTCGCGCGATAGCCCGCTCGTCGGTCATGCCGCGACCTCTTGGGCGCCCGCGGATCCCACGATGATGTCGGCGATCCTGGCCCCGGCCTGCGCCAGACTGAACGAACGACCGAGCTGAATGCTGTTCATCTCCACACCGAGCGTCTTGCCGACCAGCGCGCCGAACTCGACCGCCATCAGCGAATCCAGGCCGAGCTCGGGCAGCGGAACCGACAGGTCGATGGAATCCGGCGCCACACCCATCACCTCGGCGAGCTGTTCGGCGAGAACGTAACCGACGACGGCCGCGCGCTGCGCCTCGTCCAGCGCGATGATCTCGCCGCGCAGCCGCGCCGCCGCCGAATTGTCCTCGGAGGCCGAGGCGATCAGGTCGGCGACCCGCGCGGTGTCGGCCAGCTGCGGCGCCGCGAGCACCACCTTGCTCCAGTCGACCGGAATGATCGCGGCCTGCCGCACACCGAGACGCAGTGCCTCGCCGAGGTATTCGGTGCCATCGTCCATGTCGATCGCGTCGAAGCCCGCGATCCGCAGGTAGCGCTGCACGTTCTCGTCGGCGTCGACCATGCCGCCACCGGACATCGCGCCCCATCCGATGCACAGCACCCGCTCGCCGCGGCGCGCCAACCGGTCCGCGAACGATTGGAGCGCGAGATTGGCCGCGGTGTAAGAGTATTGGCCGATTCCGCCCATGATGGCGCTGCCGGAGGAGAACAGCACGATCAGGTCGGGTCGCACATCGGCGGCGGTCAGGGCTGCGTGCAAGGCCAGCGCTCCGTCGAGCTTCGGGCGGAAGACGGCGGTCAGACTGGCTCGGTCCATCGTCGCGATGCGCTGATCGTCGAGAACGCCCGCGGCGTGGAAGATGCCGCGCAGCGGATGCGCTTCGGTGTGGACGCGCGCCACGACGTCGCGAATGGCGTCGGCGTCGGTGACGTCAGCCCGCTCGACGAGCACTTGCACCCCTTGGGCGCGCCAGGCGTCCAGGTGCGCACGGGCGGCGTCGGTGCCCGCGCCGCTTCGACCGATCAGCACCAAGTGCCGCGCGCCGCGGCGGACAAGCCAGCGGCCGGTGGCCAGGCCGAAAGCGCCGAAGCCGCCGGTGATCAGATAGCGGCCCGCCGGGTCGATGGTCACGTCGGCGGATTGCGGTCGCACCGACGGTGTTTCGCCGGTGAGGTCGAGGGCGATGCGCCCGAGGCGGGTCGAGCGCAGGGCCTCCTCGAACGCGGCCCCGACCTCGTCGACACCGAAACGGTGGTACGGCAGCGGGCGGTAGGTGCCGTCGGCGAGTTTCTCGTTCACCGCCTGCACCCTGGCCACCACCTCGGCGCGCCGCAGTTTCAGCATGCGGTCCAGATCGAAGGAGAAATACGCGACGTTCTTGTCGAAGTTGCGCAGATCGAGCACGCCGCCGGAGTAGATGTCGGCCTTGCCGACCTCCACGATGCGACCGAACTCGGCGACGGCCTTGAAGTTCTGGTGCACGATCTCGCCGGGCGCGGTGCTGATGACGATGTCGGCGCCGCGGCCACCGGTCAGGCCGAGGACATCGTCGACGAAGTTCAGCGACCGCGAGTTCACCACCTCGTCCGCGCCCTGCTCCAGCGCGTAGGCGCGGCGTTCGTCGGTGCTCGCGGTGCCGATCACCCTGGCGCCGTGCCGTTTGGCGACCTGAATCGCGCAGGCGCCGACGCCGCCCGCAGCGCCGTGGACCAGCACCGTCTCCCCGGACCGCAACCGGGCCAGGTCGAGCAGCGAGTACTCGGCGGTGACGAGGGAGACCGTCGAGGTGCACAGTTCCGGGCGGATGCTCTCCGCCGCCGGACCCACCACCTCGGTATCGGCGACGTGGAAGCGTTCGATCATGCCCGCCGAGGCCAGTCCGACACGATCGCCGACGCGCAACCGGGTGACATCGTGGCCGACCCGCACCACCGTGCCCGCGCCCTCCATGCCCGGCGCGACGCCGAAATGGGTGTCGGCCAAGTCGTCCGCGCCGAGCACACCGAGAACCTTGAGCGGATCTTTGAAGCCGAGTCCGATCGCGGCCATCCGCACCTCGACCTCGCCGGGACCTGGCGCCCGGCGCGCGGCACGGCGCCACCCGAGCTGGGACAGCACGCGCGAGCGCGGGATGTCGAGGACGAAGTTGGCCTCGGGGTCGTTCAGCGGCTCCGGCTCGTCGAGAGCGGCGAGCCGGTCGGGCAGCGCGCGCGTCACGACGGTGCACCACCGTAATCCGTTGCGCAGGAACACCTCGTCGGTGCCGTCGGCGCTGAACGCACCCGGCACGCAGAGTTCGGCGAGCAGCTCGGCTTCGGAGGTCTCCGGTTCGATATCGACCAGACGCCAGCGCAGCGACGGCTGCTCGTTGAGCAGCACCCGGCGTGCGCCCGCGAGGGCGGCGTGGGCGGGGTTGGGCAGGGTCGCGTCCTCCGGGTGCGCGAAGGCGCGTTCGGTCACCAGGGTCACGTGCAAGGAGCCGTCTCCGGTCAACGGCAGCGGTTCGGGGTGCACGGCATCGGTGACGTCGGCGAGGACCAGTGCCAGCCTGCTCAGCAGCCACAGGTCGGCGACCGGGTCCGCGCCCGTCCCGGCGACCACACAGACGTGCACGCGGTCGATGCCGCGACTGGCGTGCGCGGCGTGCAGCCGCTCGGCCAGCATCTCCTCGAAATCGGTTGCGGGATCGATGATCTCGGCCGACTCGGTCGAGCGCGTGAGCTGCTCGACGCGGGCGCGTGCGGCACCCGTCAGCGGGACGACGAGGGTGTACCCGGTGGCGGTCCGGTCGAGCGCGGCGCGGTCGAGCGGGTCGCGCAGGGTCCAGCGTTCCTCGTAGTAGAGGTCTTCGAGCCCGCGCAGTAGCCCGCCGCCGAACGGCACCGCCTGGAACTTCGCGCCGACGATCTGCAGGATCGGATTGTGCTCGGCGTCCAGCACCGCGACGTCGGCGCGCAACGGTTCGGTGAGCCGGGCGACCACCACCGCGCGCGACGGTAGCGGCGCGAACATCCGCACGGCGGCCGCGCCGATCGGGATGACCGCGCCCGCAAGCTCGGGGCCGCCCGCGTCGCCGAGTGAGACGATCTGCCAGGCCGCGTCCAGCACACACGGGTGCGCCAGATGCCCGCTTCGCCCGGCGATGCCCGCATCCAGCGTCGCGACCACGGTGTCGCCGTCCACCCACGCTTCGCTGACCAGCCGGAAGGCCGGGCCGTGCGCGACGCCGGTCGCGGTCAGGTCGTCGTAGAGGGTCTCGGGTGCGACGGGGGTCATGGAGGCCGTGTCGGGGACCGCGATCTTGACCGGTTCGAACGCGCCCTCGACCAGTCGGCCGGTGGCGTGCACTGTCCATGCCGTCCCCACCGCGGTTCGGGAGCGGATGGTGAAGCGGCGGGTCGACTCCTCGACGCGCAACTGCATCACCGGGACGTCGCCGGGTTCGACGACCAGCGGCGCGATGAACCGCACCTGCTCCACCGCGGCGATGCCGTGCTCGGCGCTCGCGCCGTATTCGACGGCGGCCGCGCTCAATGCCGCGTCCAGATACGCGGCGCCGGGGAGGATTCGGGCGCCGTCGACGACGTGGTCGTCGATCCAGGGCAGCACCTCGGCAGCGATCTGGACGGTCCAGTGCCGCTCCTCGTCCAGGCCAGGATCGCCGAGCATGGTGTACAGGCCGGGAGTGCCGTAGCGCTGCTGCGACGATTCCGGCAGGTCGGAGCGCAGACGCTTGCGCTGCCACGGGTAGCGGGGGAGCGGCAGGTGTGCGACCGGTGCCGGACCGACCAGGGCGGGGATGTCGAGAGCGCCCGCGGCGTACAGCCCGGCGATCGTTTCGCGCACACTGACCGCGTCGGACTGCTTGCGCCGCAGCGTCGCGATGGTGGCGCCCCTCTCGCCCACGTGCAGCAACAGCTCACGGAGGTTGGCGGCCAGCACCGGATGTGGGCCCACCTCGAGGAAGACACGCTCGCCCGAGGTGATCAGGCCGCGGATCGCCGCGGCGAAGCGCACCGGCCGACGCACGTTCGCACACCAGTAGTCGGCGTCCCAGTCCGCCTCGTTCACCCGGTCACCGGTCACGGTGGAGTAGAGCGGGATCGACGGAGGTCGCGGGGTGAGCATGCTGAGGGCGGCGCGCAGTGGTTCGAGGATCGGATCCATGAGCGCGCTGTGGTACGGAACCTCGACCTGTAGGCGCTTCGCGAAAACACCCTGGCCGGTGAGTGTTTCGGCGATTGCATCCAGCCGGTCGACCGCGCCCGAGAGGGTGACGGCGGTGGGGCTGTTGATCGCGGCGATGTCGACGCCCGCACCGAGCAGGTCGGCCGCCTGCTCGGCGGGCAGTCCGACGGCGAGCATGCCCCCGGTGCCCGCGGTCGTGGCTTGCAGGCGGGCGCGGTGATAGGCCACCGCGACCGCGTCGGTCAGCGAGAGCATGCCGGTGACGTACGCGGCCGACACCTCGCCGACACTGTGCCCGACCACGGCGGACGGCCGGACCCCCAGCGCCGCAAGGGTTTCGAAGAGCGCTACCTGGACGAGGAAGTTCGCGGGCTGGGCGATCTCGGTCGCGGTCACCCGGGACTCGGTCTCGGGACGAGCCAATTCCGCGCGGATGGACCAACCGGCCAGCGCGGTGAACGCCGCATCGACGCGCTCGGCAGCGGCGGCGAAGACCGGGTCGGTGGCGAGCAGCTCGCGTCCCATGCCCCACCATTGCGGACCCATCCCCGTGAACACGAAAACCGGTCCGGTAGTGGCATTTCCGACGGTACGCACTGGGGCGCGCCCCTCGCCCGCCGCGAAACCGCGCAGGGCGTCGATCAATTCGGCCGTGTCGGCGAATGGCACGCCGATGCGAAACGGGTGGTGGTGCCGTCTAGTCCAGGCGGCGACGGCCACGTGGTCAGGGTCTGCGCCTGCGGCGAGCAGGTCGGTGAAATCGGCCGCGAGATGCCGCACGGCCTGCTCGTTGCGCGCCGAAATGGGCAGCACGCCGCGGTGACGCCGGGTGGTGTCTGCGCGCGGTGGCGCTATGGCGGCGGCTGGGGGAGCTACATCGCCCGGCGCGCGTGTTGCGTCGGTCGATGTGGCTGCCATGTCGGCCGATGCGGGAGCTGTATCGAACGCGGCCGGAGCGTGGGCGACCAAGGTGAGCGCCCGGCCGACCGACGCCGGGGTTGTCTCGACCGCAGCGAGCACCCGGCCAACCGCTGTGGACGATGAGTCAGCTGCTGCGGGCGTGGTCTCGACCGCTACGGAGGCTGGGTTAGCGGCTGCGGGTGTGGTTGCTGCGGGGGCTGGGTTAGCGGCTGCGGGTGTGGTTTCGGCTGCTGCGGGGGCTGGGGCAGCCGCTGCGGGTGCGATCTCGACCGCTGCGAGCACTGGGCGAACCGACGCGGGCGCGTGGCCGATCGGCTCGGTGGCTGCGCTCGAGCGCGCAGCCGTTGCACCAGGACCCCGGGCGGGGCGGTGTTCTTGCAGGATGGCGTGGGCATTGGTGCCGCCGTAGCCGAATCCGTTGACCGCCACCGTCATCCGCTCGTCGGGCCTGACCGGTTCGGCCTCGGTCTGAATAGTCAATCGCAGCTCGTCGAGCGCGAGGTCGGGATTTAGCTCGTCGTCGAGCCAGCCCTGCGGCGGTAGCGTGCGATGGGAGATGGCCAATGCCGACTTGATGACGCTCGCGATGCCCGCGGCGGCCTCGGTGTGACCGAGGGTCGCCTTCACCGACCCCACACCCAACGGCGCGGCGCGTCCTTCGACGGCGCCGTAAGCTCGCCCGATCGCCCGCAGCTCCAGCGGGTCGCCGACCGGTGTTCCGGTGCCGTGGGCCTCCACGTAGGTCACCTCGTGCGGTGCGATGCCCGCCCGCTCGCACACCGATTTCGCCAGCGCCTCTTGGGCTTCGGCGTTGGGCACCGTAATGGCGGTGGTGCGGCCGTCCTGGTTGGAGCCGGTCGCCTTGATCACCGCGTAGACGCGGTCGCCGTCGGCTTCGGTATCGGCGAGCGGCTTGAGCACGACCATGCCCGCGCCCTCGCCGCGCCCGTAGCCGTCGGCGGTGGCGCCGAAGGACTTGCTTCGTCCGTCCTCGGCGAGGAAACCGCCCTTGCACATGGAGATGAACGTGCCAGGTTGCAGCATCAGGTTCACCCCACCCGCCAGTGCGGTACGGCAGTCGCCGTCGCGCAGTGCCTGGCAGGCCAGGTGCAGCGCGACCAGCGACGACGAGCACGCCGTGTCGACGGTGACGCTGGGCCCGCCGAGGTCGAGCGCGTAGGAGATTCGATTGGACAGCATCGTGTAGGACGCGCCCGCCGAGGAGTGCATATCGATGTGCGGCACCGCCTCACCGGTGAAACCGACCGCGAGCTGGTCCAGGGTGAAGGCGCCCATGTAGACGCCGACCGGAGCCTCGCCCGTGCGGCCTGCGATGCCCGCGTCGTCGAGCGCCTCCCACGCGACCTCGAGCACCAACCGCTGCTGCGGGTCCATCGCGGTGGCCTCGCGCGGGGAGATGCCGAAGAAATCGGGGTCGAAGGCCCACGGGTCGGTGGTGAGGAACGCGGCGCGCTTGGTGTACATCCGGCCGGGCGCGCGGCGGTCGGTGTCGTAGTAGCGGCGGTAGTCCCAGCGGTCGGCCGGGATGTCGGTGACCGCGTCGCGCTTGTTCACCACGAAATCCCAGAACGCTTCCGGCGAGTCGATGCCACCGGCGTAGCGGCAGCCGACGCCGACGATCGCGATGTCCGTCACGGAACGTGCTCCTTCACTCGGCCAGGCTGCGCGGCAGCCACATCATCACGTTGACCAGCGGGCCGGTGCGGCCGATCCGCACCCGGCCCACCCGCAGCGCACCCAGCGCCCGGTAGTAGGCGACATTGCCGTCCTTGCACACCCCGAACATCGGCGCGCCCACCCGCTCGATCTCCGCGATCGCGTAGGCGAGCACCGCCCGGCCCACCCCGCCGCGCTGGTGCACGGGATCGACGCCGAGGGTCACCCCGAAGAAGTGCGGCAGGCCCTTGACCAGATCGGTGATCGTGGCATCCATCGCGAGGGCGCGCGGACCGCCGGAACCCATGGCCCACACGAATTCCGGGATCGAGGCGAGGTAGCGCAGCGGACCGAAACGGTAGTCCGGCGTCTGCCACAGCGCCCCTCCGACGATTCGCCCGTCGGCGGTCGCGACCAGCGCCCCGCCCGCGGGCAGGTACTGGTGGCGGATCATCGCCCTGGTCAGCCTGGGCTGGTTGCGGCGGCGCTGCGCCGCGTCGGGAAACATGTACTCGCCGAACGGGTCGTCGGTGGCGAACGCCCGATCCAGCACCGAGACCAGCTCGGGCACATCCTGTTTCGTAGCCGGACGAACCACAACGTCGTCGAATGTCTCGGTCACAAGCAAACTTTCGTGACGTGCTGCGTGAAAACCCCACCCCAGCAGCAGATTTCTATCTACAAACAGCAACGTACACCAATCGACCGCGGCGCGCAGCGACAAACTACCGGCCGGTAATCGAGGAAAAAAGTTCCCGCAAGCCGGTACTTTCGGCGGGCCGCGAGGGGCGTTCCCACACCGGACACGTCGTCTACTCTTCGACCGAGCCCGCACGGGCCGAACGCCTTTCGGCGCAGACGCATTCACACACGATGAGGACTGCCGTATGACGACATCGGCAACCGAGCACCCCACCGATCACCCAGGTGACAGCACCCTGCACCCGCCGCGCTGGCAGCCCGCGCCCATGCGCTGGCATCGCACCGAGGTCGGCTGGACGCAGTCCTGGCGCTACGCCGCCGCGCTGATCCCACGCTGGCGTGACCGCACGCTGGTGCATTACTTGACCGTCGAGTTGCCCGGCGCCGACGACGTGCTCGTCGCCCGCATGCCGCTGCTGCGCTACGCCGTCGTGCGCAATCCCGCGCTGGCCCGGCGCATCCTGGTCTCGAACCAGGAGAACTATTGCAAGAGTGCCGAATACGACATGATGGCGGTGACCTTCGGTCAGGGTCTGGTGACCGATATGGACGACCGGCGCTACCAGCGCAACCGCCGCCTCGTGCAGCCGATCTTCGCGCGCGGCAACATCGAGCAGTTCGCCGGACCGATCACCGAGGCGGCCGGGGACGCCGCCGACCGCATCCTGCGAGCCTGCGCCGCGAACGGCCCCGTGGACATCGGCACGGAAATGAACCGGCTGACCCTGGACATCGTGGCGCGCACCATGTTCGGCACCGATCTGTCCGGCCCGATCTCCCAGATGCGGCTGACGAATCTGCTGAAGTTCTTCGGCATCGGCTTCGCCACCAATATCAGCAGACCGCTGCGCGCGCTGTCGACGTTCGTCGTCCGGTGCACGACACCCGAAGAGCGGCGGGCCGGTTCACGCATCCCCCTCCGCGCCATGCGCTGGCTGACCTGGCTCACCGCACCGCACATCATGCTCGAGCTGCGCCGCATCGAGCGGGCCGTGGACACCCTCGTCGCCGATCATCGCAGCGGCCGCATCGCGCGCAAGGACAACCTGCTCGGCCTGCTGATGGACGCCAGGGACCCGGAAACCGGCCACGTCTACAGCGACACCGAGATCCACGACGAACTGATGACCTTCATCGGCGCCGGGATGGAGACCTCGGCCACCGCCTTGACCTGGACCTGGACACTGCTCGCCGAGCATCCCGGGGCACGCGCCACGATGCACGAGGAACTGCGTGACGTGCTGGGCGATCGCACCCCCGTGGCCGCCGACGTGGACAAGCTGGTGTGGACGAAAGCCGTTCTCGCCGAATCGATGCGACTGTATCCACCGATCATCGGACTGACCAGGGTGGCGAAGGGCCCCGACGTCCTGGCCGGCTGCCGGATCGAGCCGGGGACGACGGTGGTGATCAGCCTGCACGGCGTGCACCACAACGCGTCGGTATGGGAGGACCCCGAGCGCTTCGACCCGTCGCGGCATCTGCCGGAGAACCTGACCACCGAACGCCGACACGGCTCGCTGGCGTTCAGCGCGGGCAAACGCATCTGCATCGCGCAGAACTTCGCGATCATGGAAATGACGCTGTCGTTGGCGGTCCTGGCGCAGCGCATGGAGCTGGATCTGGCGACCGAGGAGCCGATTCGGCGGGCGCTGTCGTTCACCGGCGGGCCCGATGGGCCGGTGCCGATGGCGGCGACACCGCGCACCTGAGCTCAGACGCGCAGACCGGTGAAAGGCGCGATCGGAATGTTGCGCAGCACCAGCCAGCCGAGCACCAGGGCGAGCACGAGGTGCGGCGCGTTCCGGTACTGATACCAGCGCACCGAATCACGGCCGCGGACGCGGTCGCGGGTCCAGAAGACGAACGTGCCGATCAGCGCGATCAGCGCGAGCAGGCCGAGGGCGTTGTAGTGCAGCGCGGCGGGAAGATCCCCGTGCAGTAGCGAATACAGCATGCGGGAACTGCCGCAGCCGGGGCAGTTGATGCCGAGCAGTGCCTTCGACGGGCAGACCGGGATGACGCCGCCCGGCGTGGTGGGATCGGCCCACAGCACGGCCGCGCAGACCAGCGCGCCCGCACCGGCGACCGCGACGGGCGCGGCCAGCCGGTGCGAGACGGAGACGGGGGTGCTCACACCCCAGAGGCTCCGATGAGCGCGATATTGAGGACGAGGGCGATCACGAAGCCGATCACGCCGCAGACCGCGGCGATCATCGTCCACTTCTTGGCGTCCTCGGCCGCACGGTAGGCCTCGGCGGCCTGACCCTGCGCCCACAGGCTGTTGACGTTGGCCGCCTTCATGATCGCGACGATGCCGAACGGAAGGCAGCAGAACACCGTCGCGAGGATCGCCCAGACCATGTTGTTGTCCGGCGGGGTGCCGGGGTTGTAGCCGGGACCGTAACCGGGGGCGGCGGGGTAGCCGGGGGCCGGGGGATAGCCGCCCGCGGCCGGGTAGCCCGGCGCCGCGGGGTAGCCGGGTGCGGCCGGATAACCCGGCGTCGCGGGATATCCCGGCGCGGCCGGGTAGCCGGGCTGCTGCTGCGCGTAGGGGTCGCTCGCCGGCTGCGGCTGCTGCTGCGCGTACGGGTCGGACTGCTTGTACGGATCGAAGCCGGGCTGGGGCGGGGGGTACGTCATCAATTCCTCACTTGTCGTCGACGCTCGGCGAGCGCGAATGTGGGCTTCGGTGGAACTCCGAGTGCGCGCGCCCCCCGAACGACCCTGACAGTCTGTTGACCAGGTCTCCGGCAGTGTAGTGGGTCGCGGCCACCCTCTCCCGTCGACCGCCCGCCGACGTGCTTGCGGCCGCGACAGCGTGTTTCGGCTCGGCGGGCACGGGTTCGGCTCACGCTGATCGCGATCGGCCGCACGCGCGATCACGCACGCCAGACCGCGCCGCGCGGGGACTCGCGGCGCGGCCGCGACGCGCCGTACCGGCGACGAGTGGTAGGAAAGGGACGTGTCCGTCAACGGCGAAGACTCCGGTCCGAACAGCAGATCTCGTGCGGTGAACGAGGTCGTCGAGTTGGTCAGTCACCTGATCAGATTCGACACCTCGAACACGGGTGACCTGGCCACCACCAAAGGTGAGCGGGAATGCGCCCAGTGGGTGGCCGACCAACTGCAACAGGCCGGATACACCACCGAATACGTGGAATCCGGTGCGCCGTGCCGCGGCAACGTGTTCGCGCGCCTGAAAGGCGCCGATCCCAGCCGTGGCGCGCTGCTGATGCACGGGCACCTGGACGTGGTGCCCGCCGAGGCGTCGGAGTGGAGCGTGCATCCGTTCTCCGGCGCGGTCCGCGACGGCTACGTGTGGGGCCGCGGGGCCGTCGACATGAAGGACATGGTCGGCATGATGCTGGCGGTGGCGCGCCAGTTCGCGATCGAGGGCACGGTGCCGCCGCGCGACATCGTTTTCGCGTTCCTGGCCGACGAGGAAAACGGCGGCAAGTGGGGCTCGCACTGGTTGGTGGACAATCGGCCCGACCTGTTCCACGGAGTCACCGAAGCGGTGGGTGAGGTCGGCGGCTTCTCGCTGACGGTGCCGCGCCGCGACGGTGGTGAACGCAGGTTCTACCTGGTGGAGACGGCCGAGAAGGGCCTGGGCTGGATGCGCTTGCGCGCCAAGGCCCGCGCCGGACACGGCTCGTTCCTGCACGAGGACAACGCGGTGACCATCCTGGCCGACGCGGTGGCGCGGCTGGGCAAACACACCTTCCCGCTGGTGCTCTCGGATTCGGTGGCCGAGTTCCTCGCCGCCGTGTCGGAGGAGACCGGTTTCCCCTTCGATCCGGACAGCCCGGACATCGAGGGACAGCTGGCCAAGCTCGGCACCATCGCCCGCATCATCGGCGCCACCCTGCGCGACACCGCCAATCCCACCATGCTGCAGGCCGGTTACAAGGCCAACGTCATTCCGCAGACCGCGGAGGCGGTGGTGGACTGCCGGGTGCTGCCCGGCCGCCAAGCCGCCTTCGAACGCGAGGTGGACGAGTTGATCGGCCCCGATGTCGAACGCGAGTGGGTCACCAAGCTCGACTCCTACGAGACGACTTTCGACGGGCACCTGGTCGACGCCATGAACGACGCGATCCTGGCCCACGACCCGCAGGGCCGCACGGTGCCCTACATGCTCTCCGCAGGCACGGACGCGAAAGCCTTCGCCCGCTTGGGAATTCGCTGCTTCGGCTTCGCACCGCTGCGGCTGCCCCCCGACCTGGACTTCAGTGCCCTGTTCCACGGTGTGGACGAACGCGTTCCGGTGGACGCCCTCGAGTTCGGCACCCAGGTGCTGGAACACTTCCTGTTGCACAGCTGATCCGAATACCACGGCTCCGACATACAACGCTCCGAAAAGAGGAACGATGACCTACGACCCCTACGACGCACTCCCGAAGGTACCCGGCTTCACCCTCACCTCCGGGGACGTCACCGACCGCGCCCCGCTCGGCAACGATCAGGTCAGCGGCGTGTTCGGCGCCGGAGGCAAGGACATCTCCCCGCAGTTGTCCTGGTCCGGATTCCCCGCCGAGACCAAGAGTTTCGCCGTCACCGTCTACGACCCCGACGCCCCGACCGCCTCCGGCTTCTGGCACTGGGCCGTCGCCGACATCCCGGTGTCGGTCACCTCCCTGCCCAGCGGCGCGGGAAGCGAGGGCGGTTCGCTGCCCGCGGGCGCCGTCACCCTGCGCAACGACGGCGGCTTCGCCGGATTCGTCGGCGCCGCACCGCCGCCCGGGCATGGCCCGCACCGCTACTTCGTCGTGGTGCACGCGGTGGACGTGGAGAGCCTCGGCATCGCGCCCGACGCGTCGCCCGCCTACTTGGGCTTCAACCTGTTCTCCCACACCCTGGCCCGCGCCACCCTGATCGGCACCTACGAGCAGTAGTCCTGCGCGAAAAAGACCGTGGCCCTGAGCTTTTGGCTCGGGGCCACGGTCATCTGGTCGCGGCTCAGGAGACGTTGACGACCGTCTCGGGCAGCGGGTTGGCGTACAGCGCCCCGATTTCCTCGGCGTACTTCGCGGCGATCGGGTTGCGCTTGAGCTTCATGGTCGGGGTCAGCTCGTCGCCGCCCGGCTCCCAGGGCGTGCCGACGATCGTGAAGCGCTTGATCTGCTCGACCCGCGACAGTTTGCGGTTACCGGTCTCGACCGCCGCGAGCACCTCGTCGACGATCTCCTTGCGGGTGGCCAGCGCGGCGAGATCCTCGGCGGGAGCGCCGATCTCCTTGGCACGGATCGCTACCGTGTCGGGGTCGAGCACGATCAGCGCGGAGATGTAGGGCTTGGCCTCGCCGATCGCCACCACCTGGCCGACCAGCGAGGACACCGCCTTCACGGCGTTCTCGATATTGGTGGGCGAGATGTTCTTGCCCGCCTCGTTGATGATGAGTTCCTTCTTGCGGTCCACGATCCGCACGTAGCCGTCGGCGTCGATGGTCGCCACGTCGCCGGTGGACAGCCAGCCGTCGGAATCGAGCGCCTCCTTGGTCTTGTCGGGCTGCTTGCGGTAGCCCGGCGTGATGATCGGGCCGCGCACCAGCAACTCGCCGTCCTCGCCGAGGCGCACCTCCAGCCCGTCGACCGCGCGGCCGACCGAGCCGGGCCGCGGCTTGTCCAGTTCGGTATAGGTGGCCACGCCGCTGGTCTCCGACATGCCCCACACCTCGGTGACGGTGAAGCCGAGGCCGAGGAAGTACTCGAGGGTCTCCGGCGGAATAGCGGCCGCACCGGAGGCGGCGACCTTGAGATTGTCCAGGCCGAGCGCGTGGCGCAGCTTCGACAGCACGAGCGCGTCGGCGACCTTGTACTGCAAGCCGAGCACCGGACCGCGACCGTTGCCCGCGAGATCGGCGCGCGCGGCGGCGATCCCGGTGCCGATGGCCCAGGCCGCGAGCGACTTCTTGACCGGGCTCGGCTCGGTGGCCAGCTTGCCGTCGATGCCCGCCTTGATCTTCTGCCACACCCGCGGCACACCGAAGAACACGGTCGGCCGCGCGTCGGGCAGCGCCGCGGCGATCTCGCGCGGATCCGGAACGCAGGTGATGAGAATGCCGGTGAGCAGGCTGATGGCATGTCCCGAGATGCGGTCGGCGACATGCGCGGCGGGCAGGTAGGAGATCGCGCGGTCGTCGTAGCCGACCCGCAGCGGCCCCGACACCAGCGCGATGATCTGGGCGAGCACGTTGCGGTGGGTGATCTCCACGCCCTTGGACGGGCCGGTGGTGCCCGAGGTGTAGATCAGCGTGGCCAGATCGCCGGGCTCGACGGCCTGCCAGGCGGCGGCGAAATCGAAGTCGGCGGCCGGGTTGGCCTCCACCTCCTCCAGGGTGATCGCGCCGGTGGCCGGGCCGTCCACCACGACGGTGTGCGCGAGTTCGACACCCGCGCCGGTGATCACGTCGAGGAACGCGCGCTCGGTGATCACCACTGTGTTCTCGGCATTGGTGAACAGGTGGGTGATCTGTTCGGGGGAGCTGGTGTTGTAGATCGAGAACGGTGTCGCGCCCAAGTGCAGTGCGGCCGTGTCGACGAGGTTGAACTCGGGCCGGTTGGTGAGCATGATCCCGACGGAGTCGCCGCGGCCGACGCCGAGCGCGGCGAGTCCTGCCGCGATCGATTCGACCCGCTTGCCGTACTCCCGCCAGGTGATCTCCGTCGTGCCGCCGACCGTGCGCAGCGCGACCCCGTCCGGCCGCAGCTTGACGGTCTCCTGGAACGCCTCGGGAACGGTGTAGACCGTCTTGCCTGATTCGTGCGCGAAACCGATTTCTGTAGTGCTCATATTCCCTGTTCCCGATGATCCTGTCGGTGAACCGACTCGATACGCTCGGCGCCAACCGCTGACGCAATGCGCCAGACTCTATGTCATCTTCTCACTGATTTAGGTGTCAACGAGTGGCGCGGCTCACTCATCGTAGCCAGAGCGGACCGAATGTGACGGCCTTTACAGCGCGAGCAGCCGACGCCACCAGCACCCCGGCGTGGACCGCCGGGACGACAACCGCCAGCCTGAACGTCCCAGCGCCGACCATGTCTCGTCCTCGGCCGGAATCGTGTGCCCGCGCCGGCGCCGCTTGGCCTCCAGGTATCGGCGGGCGCGCTCGCTGCGCGGCCGGGTCACCAAAGGCACTACAGTGACGGCGATGCCGAGGTCGGTCAGGGCGCGCACCTTGTCCGGGTTGTTCGTCAGCAGGCGCACCGAACCGAGACCGAGGTGCAGCAGCGCGCGGGCCGCGTGTTCGTAAGAGCGCGTGTCGACGCACAGCCCGAGTCGCTCGTAGCTGTCGAAGGTGTCCAGCCCGAACACCTCGCTGGTGCGCAAACCCCTTGCCTTGTCGACCAATCCGGCGCCGCGGCCCTCCTGTTCGAGGTAGACCAGCACGCCGCACCCGGCGTCCTGGATCATGTCCATCGACAGGTCGAGCTCGGGCCCGCAATCACAGTCGTCGGAGCGCAGTGCATCGCCGTACAGGCAGCGCGAGTGGATACGTACCAGGCAGCCATCGACCATCGGGCCGAAGACGAGGGCGTGCCCGCCGTCCTCGGCGCCAGGGATCGCCAAGACTCGAACGCGGAGTTCTCGCCCCTTGCGAGTCAGACGATGCCCGGTCTCACGGAGATCGGATGCCGCTCGGTCCATGCCCCTCCGATGCACAGTGCAGCGGTCGGCGAACTGCGGAATCCCCAGTCGCACAATCCATCTATGGTAGCGGGAGGCCGGGCATCGCAGCAGGGGCTACACCAGAACGGGCGGTGCGCTTTCGTGGGCGGATCCGTCCGGCAGCGCGCCGCCGGAATTCGCCCGCGGCAGAATCGTCTGCTCCAACGACCACGGCGATTCGCCGTTGGGGATCCAGTGCCGGCGTCTCCGGCGTTTGGCGTCGAGATACTCGACGGCGCGCTGACTCAACGCCTCGGTGACCAGCGGAACCACTTCCACCACAAGGCCTACCTCGCGCAGCGCGTGCATCTTGGCCGGATTGTTGGTCAGCAGTTGCACCGTCCGTAGGTTCAGCACGTCGAACAGCGCGCGGGCCGCCTGCTCGTAGGAGCGTCCGTCCGGCGGATAGCCGAGTCGCTCGTAGCTGGTGAAGGTGTCCTCGCCTGTCTGTTCGCTCTCCAGGTACCCGCGCGCCTTGGCGAGCAGACCCGCACCGCGGCCCTCCTGCTCGAGATAGACCAGCACGCCGGACCCCGCTTCCTGAATCATGTCGAGGGACTTGTCCAGTTCCGGACCGCAGTCGCAGTCGTCCGATCGCAGCGCCTCACCGTAGAGACAACGCGAATGAACTCGAACCAGACATCCGTCGACGATGTCTCCGAAGACGAGAATGTGGCCGCCTCCGTCGCCGCGATCGGGTAGTTCGATCACGCGAACGCGAGTGTCACGCCCCTTGCGCGTGAACCGATGACCGGCTTCGGCAAGATCCGACGCAACCGTCGTCAACCGCTCCTCCGACTCAACAGGTGCAGCAGCTGCCGCACATCCGAGATGACCTCGCAACCGTACCCTGCGTGTGACGTAACACGCATGTTACTACCAGGTCTTTTGTGTTAAAATACGCTGCCGCGCCGCGCGGATCATCGTTCGTTGCCCTGCCGGACCACCTGGTCGATACGGTCCTTGTCCGGCATCGCGCGCGGCACCGCACCCAGCTGCTGGGTGGGAATCATCGCCGCTGTGGCCCAGACGAAGTCCTTCGCGGCCAGCTCGCCGCCGGTTTCGACGACACGGCATGCCAGCGCGGCGGAGAATGCGGCGGCGGCGCCCACCGAATTCTTCAGCGCCCCTTGGAACCGGCTGACATCGAACTTCAACTGTTCCGAGAGCACCGAGCAGCGGAATTTGTCGATCGCGCACACCGCGCGCACCCCGAGCCCGAGCAAGATCTCCGCACTGTCCCCGGCCGAGTCGGTCGACACGGCAGGCAGCATCGCCTTCAGTTCCGACGGCGATCCCACCAAGTAGTCCACCACCTCGAGGTGCTGGTAAAGATCTTGCGGCACAGCCGGACTCGGCGTGGCGCAGACGATGACCTGCGGCCGCGGCCGCATCTCGCGCACCATCGCGAGGACGTTCTCGGCGATGCCCTTGGGGTGTTCGAACGTCAGCAACACCACCTCCGAGCTCGCCAGCGCCGCCTGCACGGCGCCGGTATGCAGGTCCGCCACATCGAGTTTGACCCTGTCGTCCTTGCATCCGATGAGTCTCGTCTCGCCGCTGGAATCCATGATCACGGCCGTCACCGGGGACCGGCCGCCGTCGACGATCTTCACCAGATCGCAGCGGACGTTCTCGTTGGTCAGGAAGCTCAGAATCTCCGCGCCGTCCTTGTCGTTGCCGACCGCGGAAACGAGCGCGACGTCCAAGCCGAGGCGCGCGGCGGCCACCGCGCGATTCAACCCCTTTCCACCCGGTGGCCTGGTGAAGGTGCCGCGTGCCGCGCGGTCCGCGGCGGGGAAACCGTCGACGCGGTAGAGGTGATCGATGACCGCGTCGCCGACCACTGTCACCGATTTCGGCCGCCGAACCGAATCGGGCAGTGCGACAAGAATTTTCCCGCTCGGCATGGCCTGGGGGATGACGTAACCCGTGTCGGCGGTGAGCAGGTCGGCCAGCGCGGTGAAGGTGTCGCCCTCCGACGACGTGCGCAGCCGCTTCACCGTCGGCGCCTCGGGAACGCGGTCGACCCCGAGCGCTTGGTGCAGCCGCCGCCAGTGCTCGACGAGGTATTCGCGCCGGGGGCCGAGCTTGTCCGCGTACAGGCGGGCGAGATCGACGCCGTCAGGGGGGTTGTCACGAAAAAGGCCGAGCGCCAACGCCGAATCGGCGATGAGGCGATCGGTCGGCGACAGCCGGCGCGCCGTCTCGCGCACGACCGGTAACAGGGATTCGCCCGCGGGCAGGCCGGTGCGCTGCGCGTGCTGGCGCACGATCGGCAGCTCGAGCAGGCTGGTGACGTCGATCTCGGTGTTGCCCAAGCGTTCCGGCCGCAGACCGTAATAGGTGCACAAGCGGGTGAGGATGTCGCGAATCGCGATCGTGCGGGGATTCTGCGGAGCCATCGGCGAGTCCGCCCTCCATCACGTCGTTGTCGTTTCGTTGTGCTTTGCGGAGATTGCCCTCATTCCCGGGTTTAACGGGCGATGAGTCCGACAATTCCCAAGATACTCCGGCAATTGACCGGGGGAAAGGCAAATGCCACACTGATTTTGGGCGATCTGGTCGTCCCCACCAGCGGACTCGGGAGGGCCTTGGTGATGAAAGAGATTCTGCTGATACGCCGTGACAGGCGGCGCAGGCGCCGCAAGCCCGGCGCGGCCGACACCGAACTCGGACCGAACCGTCCGGCCGTATAGTACCCGGCCGAACGCCGCACCGTCCGAACTGCTTTCACCGCCGGTTCCGCTTCGCCGTCCAGCGAGCCCCGGCCCGTGCGCCTCTCGCGCACTTCGCCGGGGCTCGCCGCTCTCCGAAAACTTCGGTGACCCCCTTCGACCTCCGGATGCTCGACAGGAGGCATTCGTGACCATCTATGTCACCGACTGGTCGATGACCAGCGATTGCACCAACGAATCGGCGCAGCGCGTCGCCGACAAATGGCCCAAGTCGTGGCGGCTGAGCTGGCTGCCCGACCGCCTGCTCACTCGCGAGCAGGCACTGGCGGGGATGGATCTCGCCGAGATCGTCAGCACCCAGACCTACCGGCATGATCGGCTCGCCCACCTGCGGGCGGTGCACTACGCCGGACAACTCGGAATTCCCCTGGAGCAGATTCTGCTCGGGCTGTAGTACCGGAGGCAGCCATGACCATTCACACCACCGAGTGGACCATGATCAGCGACCTGACCCCCGAATCGGCCTACCGCGACGGCGAACCCAGCGCCGATGCGTGGCGGCTGAGCTGGTTGCCAGGTCGCACACTCTCCCGCGAGCAGGCGTTCGCCGGCATGGAGCTGGACGAATTGCTCAGCGACCCGGACATGGTGCACGACCGCATGACCCACGCCCGCGCCGCCGAGCGCGCCGACCGGTTGGGCATCTTGCTCGATCACGCGATCATCTTGTTGCACAAGCGGATCGTCGCGCGACTGCGCGACCGGCCAGACGAGTCGGCTCCGGGCCCGGTCGGCGCATGCGGCAGTGGTTCTCGCGCGCACGGCCTTCCGCGGCGCGCGGGCGGTCCACCGCGCGTGTTCGGGTGAGAGAAAGCCGGATTCAGGTCCTCGCCACGTTGTCCGCACCGACCGCCTCGGCGATCGAGCGATATCCGTGGTCGCGCAGACGCGCGGCGAGGCCGCGGTGGATCTTGCGAGTCCAGAACGGGCCGCCGTAGATGAAGCCGGTGAAACCCTGCAGCAGGCTGGCGCCCGCGAGGATGCGCTCGAAAGCCTGGTCGGGGGTTTCGATCCCGCCGACGGAGATCAGCACGAGGCGATCACCGACGCGCCGATACAGGCGGCGCAGCACCTCGAGCGAGCGTTCGGCCACGGGCGCGCCGGACAGGCCGCCCGCACCCATGGCCGCGACCTCGGCGGCGTCGGTGCGCAGGCCGTCGCGGCGAATGGTGGTGTTGGTGGCGACGATGCCCGCGAGACCGAGCTCGAGGGCGAGGTCGGCGACCGCGTCGATGTCGTCGTCGGACAGATCGGGGGCGATCTTGACCAGGACCGGCATCTGGACGGTGTCGAGCACGGCCCGCAGCAGCGGGCGCAGCGATTCCACGGCCTGCAGGTCGCGCAGGCCGGGGGTGTTGGGGGAGCTGACGTTGACCACGACGAAGTCGGCCAGCGGGCCGAGCAGGGCGGCGCTGATCGCGTAATCGGCGGCGGCGTCGGCCGCTTCGACGATCTTGGTCTTGCCGATGTTGGCGCCGATCGGGACGGTGGCGGTCCTGGTGCGCAGCTGGTCGGCGGCGCGGGCGGCGCCGTGGTTGTTGAAGCCCATCCGGTTGATCAGGGCGCGGTCGGCCGGCAGCCGGAACATCCGCGGTGTGGGGTTGCCGGGCTGAGCCTGGGCGGTGACGGTGCCGACTTCGGCGAAGCCCCAGCCGAACGGACCCCAGATGTCGGCGCCCTCCGCGTTCTTGTCGAAACCGGCCGCCAGACCGAGCGGGGCGCGGAACTCGACGCCGAAGACGGTGTTGCGCAGGATCGGGTCGTCGACGACCGCGAGCCGCTTCAGCAGCAGCCGGGTCGGCGCGAACCGGGCGGCCACGCGCATGGCCGCGAAGGCGAGGTGGTGGATGCGTTCCGGCGGAACCAGGAACATCAGTCGAAGCAGCAGTGCGTACATCCGTGTCACATCCCCGGCTCGGGCTGGGGTAGTAGCGAGGTCTTGCGACGGCGCAGCAGAACCTTGCGGCTGCCGTCGGTGTAGGCGCGCACGCGCGAGAGCTCCCATCCGCCGAATTCGGCCTGAATCGCCAGGCGCATCGAGGCGGTCACCCTGGTCACGTCTTTCGGTAAGCGCAGCGGGACGTATTCGTAGTCGTCGCTGCTGGTCTCCCAGTTCGCCGGTAATGCTGCGCGGGAGCTTTTCGGCGCCATCACTGCCCTCTCTTCAGCTGGTCCGCGCGGATCCGCTGGACACCGTCACCGGTGGCGGATCCGACGAACAGATCACCGGTGCGGTCGTCGACGGTCACCGAGTCGGGCTGCCGGACGGTCGGATAGCGTCCCACTTCCTTCGGTATACCCGTCGACAGATCGAATCCGACGACTTCGTTGCTCTGCGTGCACGTCACCCACACGGTCTCGGACCGTCGATCGTAGGCGAGCGCGTAAGGCGACGATCCTACCGGGAAACGCTGGCGCAGGACGAGCGGTCCGGTGGTGTAGACGAGCAGTTCCTCGCCCGCGGTGTCGGTGACGATCACCCTGCCGAAGTGGTCGGAGATCATGTTGGTGGCGCCGTCGCCCGCGCGCAGGGCGAGGCCGAGGTGGTCCTTGGCCGGGTCGATCTCGGTGACGGAGGTCTGGCGGCGGTCGAGCACCGCGATGCGGTCGGCGGTCAGCGCGACGACGTCGGCCGAGGCCAGGCCGGAGACGGAGTCGAGCACGTCGCCGCCGGAGCCGAGGATGCGGACCGCGCCGTCGGCGGTGCCGACGACCAGCGTGCCGTCCTCACGCTGCCGGACCGAGCGGACGTCGCCCTCGACGGGCGTCTCGGTGACCGCGTCGCTCGCGGCGTCGACGCGGATGATCCGGCCGGGCGCGGTGACCAGGATTTCACCGGGCTTGCCCTGGGCCAGGCTGGTCCCGTGCGCGGGCAGGGTGACGGTGCGCTGCCCTGCGCCCGCGGGGGCGGCGGGGTCGATGAGGAAGAGCAGGGTGGAGCTGTCGCTGCTCGCGTCGAGCGCGGCGAGCAGGCCGGTGCCGGATTCGGCGAAGAGGCTGCGGATCGGCGCGCTCAGGCCGATCACCTGGCCCGTGGGCGGGGTCTGCGGTGCGGGCGCGATCGCGGCGGTCGCGGGTTCTCGGGTCGGACCTTCGGGTTCGCCCTTGTCGGAAGAGCATCCGGCCAGCAGGGCGAGCACCGCAAGGACGACGAGCGCTGAGGGGACCGAGCCGCGAGGGCGCACCACCGAACTCCTCCTACCGACGAATCAACCCGACGTCACCATCTGACCATGATGGCGCAACACCGCCACCGACCGGGGTGGCGGCGGCACCGAATTACCAGTGATGGGGGTTACCGTGTAACCAAACAGCGTCCAACTCAGGGAGATCCGGTTGAAAGCCGACCATCCATCGGGATTTGCCATCGATGACATAACCGTTGGTCCGTTTGCTCACGGGTTCGGCACCACCGCCGACGGCAGGCCGTACGCGTTCCGCACGGTGCGGCAGATCCTGACGCTCGAGATCTACCGCGCCGACTTGGACAGCGACGTGCCGGGTCCGGAGGACGTGGTCGCGGTGGCGGAGGTGCGGGTCACCGACGTCGATGTGGACGACGAGCGCAGCGTGGTCGCGCTGGTGCGCGACATGATCCCCGACGCCGTTCCGGTCGAGGCGGCGGCGGACCGGGACGTCACGACCGTGCGCGCCCTGCTCGGACGGATCAGTTCCGTCATCGATGGTATGTAGGTAGTGATGCACTCCACACGAATCGCCCGAATCGCGCTGGCCGCGCTCGCCTGTGTCACGGTGGCCGCGACCGCCGCATGCAATTCGGGTCCGGACGAGGCCTCGGTCGAGGTGGCCCGCTCCAAGGCCATCGCCGAGCTGTCCTCCTCGTCCGCCGCCACGTCCAGCGCCATCGCCAACCGGCCGCTGCCGACCGCCGCCGAACTCGACGCCCAGATCAAGCGGGCGCTCGACCCGGCGCTGCCCGACAGCGAGCGCACCGCGCTGATCGAGGACGGCGATGCCTTCCGCGACGCCATCCCCGATATGTACCGGGCGCTCCAGGACAACCCGCGCGCCATCTACGGCGTCACCGATCCGGTGTTCGACAACCGCGACGGCACCCTGACCGCCACCATGCGACTGGACAGGGACGGCACCGGCACCGCCGTGCGCACCACCGTGGTGCACTTCGTCTACCTCGACGGCCGCTGGAAGATCTCCCGCACCGACCTGTGCGGAATTCTGCGCTCGGCCGACTATCGCACCGCGGCGTGCGGCTAGCGGCGCGGCCCTCTCGATGCTGCATTCCGGTTTCCTGGGGTGGGGTCGGCTGGTCCACCGCTACCGCTATCTCGTGCTGGCCGGGGTCGCGCTGGCCGTGCTGCTGTCCGGCTGGTACGGGCGCGACCTGGTCGAGCGGCTCAACCAGGAGGGCTGGTTCGACGAGAGCAGCGAATCGGTGGCCGCGTCCGAACTGGCCGACGCCACCTTCGGCCGTGACACCGACAGCGACCTGATCCTGCTCTACACCGCGCCCGAGGGCAGCACCGTCGACTCTCCTGAGGTGCGCGCCGCGGTCACCGCCCAGCTGCGCGGCCTGCTCGAACGCTATCCGGACCGGATACTCAAGATCGACAGCTACTGGGACAGCCCGTTCACGGCCAACGCCAGCGACGCCACGAAAACCCACGCGTTCGCCAGCGTCGGACTCCGCGGCGAAGGCACCGCCACCATCCAGAACTATCTCGCGATCAAGAACGCGCTCGGCGCGGGCAGCGAAGGCGGCGGACCGGGCGGCACCACGGTGCAACTGGCGGGACTGCAACCGGTCGTCGAAGGCATCAACACCGGGATGCAGAACGACATCCACCGCGCGGAGCTGATCGCGTTGCCGATCGTGGCGATCATGCTGTATTTCGTGTTCGGCGGGGTGATCGGGGCGCTGCTGCCGGTGATCATCGGCGGCATGACCATCCTGGGCACCCAGGGCATGTTGCGTGTACTCACCGATCACATCGAGGTCAACGTCTTCGCCAATGCGGTGATGACGCTGGTCAGCCTCGGCTTGGCCATCGACTACGGCCTGTTCACCGTCACCCGATTCCGCGAGGAACTGGCGGCCGGGCGCAGCGTGGAGGAGGCGACCGCACGCACCGTCGCCACGGCGGGTCGCACGGTGATGTTCTCCGCCGCGATCATCGCGATCAGCCTCGCGGCGCTGTTCATCTTCCCCATCGGAGTACTGCGCTCGGTGCCCTACGGCGGCATCAGCTCGGTGCTGCTCGCGGCGCTGCTCTCGGTGACGGTGCTGCCCGCCACGCTGAGCATCGTCGGCCGCCGCATCGACTTCCTCGGCTGGAAACGCTTCTCCCGCACCAAGACCGAAGCCCAGATCGACGCCGGATTCTTCTCCCGGCTCGCGCTGTTCGCCATGCGGCGGCCGTGGGCGGTGGCGGTGCCGATCGTGCTGGTGCTGCTCGCGTTGAGCATCCCGTTCCGCAATATCGAATTCGGTGGAATCAGCGAACGCTATCTCGCCGAGGACAATCCGGCCCGCGTCGCCCAGGAGAGCTTCGACGAGCTGTTTCCCAGCTTCCGTACCGAGCCGTTGAAACTCGTGGTGGTCGGCGCGAATCCGCAGCAGCTCAGCGACATCCGCTACGAAGCCAACCAGATTCCCGGCCTCACCGGGCGCTTCGAACCGGCGGCGACGACCAAGGACGGCGTCAACGTCCTCGGCGCCGGGCTGACCGACAAACGCGACGCCGACGCCGTGATCGCCGCGCTGCGTGCCATCCCCGAACCACCGGGCGTGCAGGTGATGGTGGCCGGTGTGCCCGCGCTGGAGCGCGACAGCATCAACGGATTGCTCGAGGGTCTGCCCGCACTGGTCGCGATCCTCGCCTGTACCGCGCTGGTGGTGATGTTCGTGGCGTTCCGTTCGATCGTGCTGGCGCTCAAGGCCGTCGCCATGAGCGCGTTGAGTCTCGCCTCGACGCTGGGCATCCTCACCTGGATCTTCGTGGAAGGGCACGGGGCCGAGGTCTTCCTGTTCACGCCGGGGCCGCTGATGTTCGCGGTGCTGGCGTTGATCGTGACGGTGGTGTTCGGGTTGTCCACCGACTACGAGGTCTTCCTGCTGTCCCGGGTCGCCGAGGCGCGGCAGGCGGGAGCCGGCGCACCGGAGGCCATCCGCTACGGCATCGCCCACACCGGCGGCGTGATCACCTCGGCCGCCGCGATTCTCATCGTGGTGACCGGCGCGTTCGGCTTCTCCGATCTGGTGCTGATGAAATACATCGCCTACGGCATGATCGCGGCGCTGATCATCGACGCGACCGTCATCCGGATGTTGCTGACCCCCGCGGTGTTGAAGCTGATCTGGCGGTGACCGGGTAGGCGAGGGGAGCAGACCTCGGTCAGCGGCGGACCGGAAGAACCAGTTGCGCACCGGTGACCGGGTGGTCGAGTACTTCGACCGGATGCTGGTAGACCCGGCTCAGCAGTTCGGTGGTGAGCACCTCGCGCGGCGGGCCGTCGGCGGCGACGCGGCCGGAGTCCAGCACGGCGACGCGGTCGGCGTAGGCGGCGGCGATACCGAGGTCGTGCAGGACGACGACCACCGCGGCGCCCGCCGCTGCCCGCTCGGTGGCCAGCCGCAGCACCGCTTCCTGGTGGCCGAGATCCAGTGCGGCAGTGGGTTCGTCGAGCAGCAGGGTGGCGGTGTCCTGGGCGAGGACCCTGGCCAGGGCGACGCGCGCGCGTTCACCGCCGGACAGCGTCGGGAACGATCGCGCGGCAAGGTGCGCGACGTCGGCCGATGTCATGGCCGCCGCGACGAACTCGTCGTCGCGTTCGCCGCGCGCGGTGCGCACCCACGGCGCCCGGCCCATGGCCACGACTTCGCGGGCGGTGAACGGGAATCCCACGGTGTGGCTCTGCGGCAGCACCGCCCGCCTGCGCGCCATGTCCAGCGGCGTCCAATGCTCCAGCGCGCGGCCGTCCAGTTCGACGGCCCCTTCGCTCAGCGCCAGCTCCCCGGCCAATGCGGCCAGCAGCGTGGACTTGCCCGCCCCGTTCGGCCCCACCAGCGCGACGACCTCACCCGCGGCCACCGCGAAATCGACCGCGTCGAGCACCCGCCGCGCGTGCCCGCTCGCGCCACCGCGCCGGTCGACGCTCACCCCGCGCGCCCGCAAGGTCACCGTCCCGCGCTCGGGCCGCCGCGGCTCCTCGTGCGCCCGCCCGAGCATCGCGCCCAACCCTTGCCGCATCCCGCTCATCGGCGACCTCCGATCCTCGGATCGTCCGCGGCGGCAGGCCCGAGCGCCGGATCCGCGGCCGCGACCTGTCGAACATGACGCTGGTCCAGGGCGACACGGGCGTCATCGTGATCGACCCGCTGATCTCGGTCGAGACCGGTGCGATCGATCGACGCGTCTGTGTGCCGTACGACACCGCGCCGTGCACGGGCGATGACAGCAGGCTGCGCTCGACGATCCCACTCGAACGGCGCATGGTGCACCCGCGCAGCGACTGCCGAGCCGTGCGAGAGGTCCGGGCGGGCCGCGCTCATCCCCACCCTCCAGCGCGGGCGCGGGTGCGGCGCAGCAACCAGAAGAAGAAGGGACCGCCGATGAGCGAGGTGAGCATGCCGAGGGGGAGATCGGCGTTGTCGACGAGGGACCGGGCGGCGACGTCGGCGGCCAGCAGGACCACCGCGCCGACGATGGCGCTGAGCGGGATCAGCACGCGGTGGCCGGGACCGACGATCATCCGCACCAGATGCGGGACGATCAGGCCGACGAACAGGATGATGCCGGTGAACGCGACGCCCGCGGTGGCGAGCACCGCCACGATGACGATGACATTGCGACGCAGCCGTTCCACGTCGACGCCGAGGTGACGGGCGGCCGATTCACCGAGGGCAAGCAGATCCAGACGAGGCGCCACGACGATCGCCGCGAGCACGCCCAGCGCGGCGAGCGGCGCGACCACCGCCACCGACTCCCAGCGTGCGCCGTTGAGGCTGCCCAGCTGCCAGAACACGATCTGATCGCGGGCCGCGGGGGAGGCGACGAACAACAGGAACGCGATCAGACCGCCCGCGAAGGCGTTGATCGCCACACCGGTGAGCACCAAGGTCACCACTTCGGTGCGGCCATTGGAACGCGCGAGCAGATACACCAGCAGCGTGGTGAACAGTCCGGCGACGAACGCCGCGGCGGCGACCGACCATGCCGCGACGAACGCGCCGCCCACCACGATCACGGTGCCCGCGCCGACCGCCGCGCCCGCCGAAACGCCGATCACGCCGGGCTCGGCCAGCGGGTTGGCGAACACACCCTGCAACAACGCACCCGCTGTCGCCAGCGCAGCGCCCACCAGCATCGCCAGCACCACCCGGGGGAAACGCACCTCCCACAGCGTCACGTCACCGGCCGCATGAGCGGGCATAGGCCCCCAGTCCAGACCGATCCGGTGAAAGACGCTGCCCGCGACCTCTGCGGGCGAAGTCGGCACCTGACCGATCGCGGCCGACGCCAAGGCCAGCACCACCAAGGCGGCGATCGCCACCGCGAACGCGACGGTGATCCGCGAGACCGAACGGGTGCCGGCGGGAACCGGCGCGGCAGGCGGCCGCGCTCCTGGCTGCGATTCGAGCGTGCCGTTCTCCCGCACAGGCCCGGCGCCGTTGGCCGACGATACGGACGACGTGCCCGCGGTATCACTCATGCCTTCGCTCCGCTGGCGCTCGGCCCCGGCATTCGCGAAGCGCGCTGGCACATGATCAGCTCACTTCGTTCGCTCACGTCTGCACCTCGCCGGCGCTCAGCTCCGGCACGCGCGAAGCGCGCTGGCACACGATTCGCTCACTCCGTTCGCTCATGCCTGCGCACGGCCGTACACGGCCTCGTCGAGCGCGGCGACCACGCGCCCGGTGTTCGGGCCGAAGCTGAGCACTACCCCATCGGCCATGTCGACCACGCGGCGGTTCTTCCCGGCCGGTGTCTGCGCGATGCCGGGCACCTTCAGCAGCCCGTCCACGCCGCCGACCGAGCTCAGGCCGTCGGTCATGACGAGCAGCACATCGGGAGCGGAGCTGATCATCGCCTCGCTGGTGATGGCGGTGAAGGGCTCGGTCAATCCGGCCGCGGTGCCCGCGTCCTCGCCGCCGATGGCGGTGATCAGCTCGTCGGCGCCGGAGCCGGGCCCGGCGATCATCGTGATGGCGGTGCTGCGCAGATAGAGGAACGCGATGCGCAACGGCTTGTCCTTGGCGGGAACCCCGGCCGAGGCGGCGGCGATCTCGTCACGGGTGCGGTCGGCGAGAGCGCGACCGCGGTCCGGGACGCCGAGCGCGGCGGCGACGGCCTCGATCTGCGGCACCACACCGTCCATGGTTCGCTGCGGGTCGAAGTAGACGACCGTCACCCCGGCCGCGCGAAGCTGCTCCCGCACCGCGGGCGTCGCGCTGGTGGTGTCGGTCAGGAACACCGTGGGGCGCAGTGCCAGAACGGATTCCACGTTCAGCGAGCCGCTGCCGCCGATCACGATCGGCAGGTTCTCGATCGCGGGGAACACCCCCGACGTGCTGCGTCCCACGAGATTGGCGCCGAGACCGAGCGCCCAGACGGTTTGGACGAGGGTGCCGTGGCGGTCGGCGGCGATGATGCGGTCGGCCGAGGTGACGGTGACCTCGGTGCCGTCGAAGGAACGCACCGTCGCGGGCAGCGCCGGGGTCGGGGCCGGGCCGATCGGCACCGGCTCCTGGTTTGCGATCGTCGCGGTGCTCGGCCCACGCTGTCCGGAACCCGCCGCGCCGCTGTCGCTGCCGCATGCCGCGGTTCCGGCGAACAGGGTCAGGGCGAGGGCGACGAGAAGGTAGCGAACCACCCCGGGACGGACACGGTCGAGGAACGTCATGTAGGCAAGCCTAATATGCGCCGTCGAACCGGGTCCGCCCGCGAACCCGCGCACGGCCGCAGCGACGGTGGAGGTACGGGTCCGCCTCATTCGGCGCGCGCGCTGACGTCGTCCAGCGCGGCCGCGATCGCGCGCGGCAATTCCAGGGTCTCGGCCGCCAGCACGCCGGTCAGCTGCCCGATGTCGCGGGCGCCGACGATCATGCTGGCGATGCCGGGCCGGTCCCGGATCCACGCCAGCGCGACCGCGAGCGGCGAGGTGCCGAGCCCGTCGGCGGCGGTGACCAGCGCGTCGACCACCCGGGTGGCGCGCTCGTCGAGGCGGTGGCGGATCTCGGCCGCGGTCGCCTCGTCGGCTCCGCGCGAGTCCGCGGGCACGCCGTCGCGGTACTTGCCGGTCAGGATGCCGCCCGCCAGCGGCGCCGAGGCGATCACACCGACGCCGTGATGCCGTGCGGCGGGCACGAATTCGCTTTCGGCGCTGCGCGCGAGCAACGAATACGGCGTATGGGCGACGGAGATCGGCGCGATGGCGGCGAGGCTGGCCAGCTGCCACGGATTGAAGCCGCGCACGCCCGCGTAGCGGACCTTCCCGGAACGCACCGCGTGGTCGAGGGTGCCCGCGATCTCGTCGAGCGGAGTGTGCGGATCCCAGGCCGCGACATGCCAGATATCGAGGTAGTCGGTGCCCAGTTCGAGCAGCGTCCGGTCCAGCTGGCGCAGCAGTCCACGGCGGGACGCGTCGATCTCGGCGCGTGGCGCGGGACCGGGAACGGTGGTCTGTGCCGGTTCGGTGCGGGGCAGCACACCGGCGCAGCCGCTCAGCACCAGGTCGTCGCGCGACACCAGGTCGCCGAGTAGATCGGCGAGGATTCGCTGCGCCGCGCCGCCCGCGTAGGCGGGGGAGGTGTCGACCAGCGTGCCGCCCGCCTCCGCGAACGCCACCAACTGCACCGCGGCGTCGTCGACGTCCGTCTGCGCGCCCCAGGTGTGTGTCGCCAGCCCTATCCGGGACACCCGTAGGCCGCTGCGTCCGACCGTCCGCTGTTCCATCACCGGATCCGCGCATTCATCACGGCGCCAAGCCTAAAGGTTGAGCCCGCCGGAAGCCGTCATCACCGGCGCGCACCGCCGTAGCGGAGGGCACGGCAGCGGCCGGAATCACGCGTTCACCGGGCGACATGTACTGTCGCTGCCGTATTGCGGCGCCGCTTTTTTCCGGCGAGCGGGGTCGTCGCTGGACCAATTGCCCAGTCGGAATGGATTTTTCGGGCAGTGGAAGAGGAGGTTGCGTGGGCGAGTCGATGACCTGGTTGCAGGCACTGGTACTCGGACTGGTGCAGGGTCTGACGGAATTCCTACCGGTTTCCTCCTCGGCGCACCTGCGGATCGTGTCTTCGGTGTTCTTCGGCGACGACGCGGGCGCCTCGTTCACCGCGGTCACCCAGCTGGGCACCGAGGCGGCTGTGCTGGTGTATTTCGCCAAGGACATCTGGCGCATCGTCGTCGCCTGGTTCACCACCTTGACCGAGAAGGTCAGCGCCAGGTCCAGGGAGATGGTGCCGATCACCGACCAGGTCACCACGAAACTGCCCATCGTCACCGCGGGCGGCGTTCCGTACGGACTGGACGAGGACCGGCAGCGCGATCTCGACTACCGCATCGGCTGGTATGTGATCATCGCCACCATCCCGATCGGCGTCATCGGCTTCGTGCTGAAGGACCAGATCCGCACCGGCGCGCGTAACCTGTGGCTGGTCTCGTTCATGCTGATCGCCTTCGCGCTGGTGATCGCCGCCGCCGAGTACTACGGCACCAAGCGGCGACCGATCGAGCAGCTCACCAACCGGGACGGGCTGGTGATGGGTTTCGCCCAGTGCCTGGCGCTGATCCCCGGCGTGTCGCGCTCCGGCGCCACCTCCTCGGCGGGCCTGTTCCTCGGATTGGAACGCGAGGCCGCGGTGCGCTTCTCGTTCCTGCTTGCCATCCCAGCGGTGACCGCATCCGGCCTGTTCAGCCTGCCCGACGCGTTCGCGCCCTCCGGTGAGGGACTCAACGCGTCCGGCCCGCAGCTGCTGGTCGCCACGCTCGTGTCCTTCGTCGTCGGCTACGCCTCGGTGGCGTGGCTGCTGAAGTTCGTGTCGAAGCACTCGTTCAACTGGTTCGTCGGCTACCGCATCGTGCTCGGCTTGGTGATCATGGGTCTGCTCGCGGGCGGGGTGGTGCAGGCGACATGAGCCGCTTCGCTCCGGCAGCGCCCACTGGACATACCACTTTCGCTCCGGCCGTGCGCAGGTCTGTGGGCGGACTTCGCCCGGCAGCGCCCACTAAGCTGGCCGCATGACGGTGATCCTGTTGCGACACGGCGTGTCGACCTCGAACACCGCCCGCACACTCGCCGGCCGCAGCGCCGGAGTCGATCTCACCGAGCACGGCGCCGATCAGGCGCGCGCGGTCGCCGAACGACTCGGCGCACTCCCGATCCAGCACATCGTGCACTCGCCGCTGCTGCGCTGCCAGCGCACGGTCGGTCCGCTGGCCGACAAGCTCGGGCTGGAACCGGAGTACGACGACCGGCTCATCGAGGTCGACTACGGCGGGTGGACCGGCAAGCCGATCGCCGACCTGCTCACCGAACCGTTGTGGAAGGTCGTACAGCGGCACGCCTCGGGCGCGGTGTTCCCCGGCGGCGAAGGTCTCGCCCAGGTGCAGGCCCGCGCGGTGGCCGCGATCCGCGAACACGATCGCGTCTTCGCCGAGCGGCAGGGCCACGACGTGCTATGGGTGGCGTGCACGCACGGTGACGTGATCAAATCCGTGCTCGCCGACGCACTGGGCCTGCACCTGGACGGATTTCAGCGCATCGTGGTGGAACCGGCGTCGATCAGCGTCGTCCGCTACACCCCGCACGCTCCCTACGTGTGGCGGCTCAACGACACCGGTTCGGATCTGAGCGCGCTGGAGGCGATCAGACCCCGACCGCAAGCGAACGACGTGGAGGCGAATCGATCCGATACGTCCGGCCCCGTTCCCGGCGGCGAGCTAGGTGGTACCCCTAGTGCGGATAATGGGAATGCGGAGCGCTGAGATTCCTTGTAAACGAGTAGTCGGTGTTTCGGGAGTCCGGGCGCCGCGGAGAGTCGATCAGGGTCACGCATCAGGAGGTGCAGATGGCACGAGCAATCCATGTATTTCGCACCCCCGATCGTTTCGTCGCCGGGACCGTCGGTGAGCCGGGCGATCGCGCCTTCTATCTGCAGGCGGTGCAGCAGCCGCGCGTGGTGAGCGTGCTGCTGGAGAAGCAGCAGGTGAAGGTGCTCGCCGACCGCATGGGACTGCTGCTGGACGAGGTGGCGCGCCGCTTCGGCGCGCAGGTGCCGCCGCAGGCCGACGACGTGACCGACACCGATCCGCTGGTGACGCCGATCGACGCCGAATTCCGGGTCGGCACCATGGGTCTGGGCTGGGACGCCGACGCGGGCGCCGTCGTGGTGGAGCTGCTGGCGATCACCGAGACCGAGGTGGACGAGTCGGTGGTGCTGGACGACACCGAGGAAGGCCCCGACGCGGTCCGGGTGTTCCTCACTCCGATCCAGGCTCGCGAGTTCGCGCTGCGTTCGGCGCGGGTGATCGCGGCGGGCCGTCCGCCGTGTCCGCTGTGCGGGGAACCGCTTTCGTCGCGCGGGCACATGTGCGTGCGGACGAACGGCTACAAGCGCGGAGACATCTTCGGCGCGGCCGAGCTAGAGGAGTGATGCGTGGCGCGGGTCGACGAGGGGTTCTCCACCGGTGAGCTGAGCGTGATCGGGCGGGTGAGCACCGCGAGCAACGTGACGCTCGTCTGCGATGTGGACCAGGATGTCGACGGGGATCCGCTGCGTGTGGTGTACAAGCCGGTGCGCGGGGAGCGGCCGCTGTGGGATTTCCCGGACGGCACCCTCGCCGGGCGCGAGGTGGCGTCGTATCTGATCTCCGATGCGCTCGGCTGGGGCGTGATTCCCGAGACGATTCTGCGTGACGGCCCGTACGGTCCCGGCATGGTGCAGCGCTGGGTGGAGTCGGTCGACAATCACACCGACCGGGGCAACCGGCTCGATCTGGTCGACCTCTGCCCGCCCGGCGCGGTCCCCGAGGGCTTCTGCGAGGTGCTGCGCGCGCTGGACGGTGCGGGCAACGAGGTCTCCCTGATCCACGCCGACGACCCGCGCCTGCGGCGCATGGCGGTGCTGGACGTGCTGCTCAACAACGCCGATCGCAAGGGCGGGCACGCGTTGGAAGGCGTCGACGGTCAGGTGTACGGCGTCGACCACGGCATCTGCCTGCACAGTGAACACAAGTTGCGCACCGTGCTGTGGGGTTGGGCGGGCAGACCGATCGGCGAGGATGTGGTCGCCGACATCGCCGCCTTCGCCGCCGCGCTGCCCGGCGAACTCGCCGACGCGCTGGCCGCGCACATCACCGACGCGGAAATCGACGCGCTCGCGGGCCGCACGAAGGAACTGCTGGACCAGCCGGTGATGCCGCTGCCGCGAACGTCGCGGCCTATCCCGTGGCCTGCGTTCTGAGCCCACTGTTCGTTCCCGGCGGTGGGAAACCGAAGGGCGGGAAGTGCACTCGGTGCCGGGATGCGGTGAGTGCGGGTTTGCGGCCGATCAACTAGGGACCCTGTACGCCGGGCTCAGGTTCGCGCCGATCACCCGATGTCGCCATCATTCGACCAGGGGGCGCACCTGTTCGCCTGCGAAGCGGACGAAGGCGAGGGGATCCGGCTCGTCGGGGAGGGGTTCGAGGACGACGGTGTCGGCCCCCGCCGCCGACCAACGGTGGACCGCGTCGGCGATGGCGTGGGCATCGCCCGCGACGCCGACGGTGTCGGGCAGACCTGTGCGTCGGCGGGCGGCGGCGAGGCGTTCGGTCGCGTTCGGCCCGCTGGCGCTGAGCAGGTAGACGATGATGTCGTGCGGTTCGGTGCGCCCGGCTTTCGCGCGGCCTTCGTCGACGAGTCGGCGGGCGGCGCGAATACCGTCCGGGGTCGTCGCGCTGGTGAGGACGGTGCCGTCGGCCAGTTCGCCGGACAGCCGCAGGGTCTTGGGTCCGCTCGCACCCGCGACGAGGGGCGGCGGTGTGCCGGGCGGCCAGTCGAGGGCGACCCGATCCAGATGGACGTATCTGCCGGACATGTCGACCGTTGCGCCGTGCAGCAGTGCGCGCAGCGCCGTGAGTTGTTCGCGCAGCAGACCCAGCGGGGAGTCGACGCGCGCGCCGACCTGCCCCATCCAGTCCTGCACGCCGTGTCCGAGGCCGGGGATGACCCGCCCGGGGTGCATCCGCAGCAGCGCCGCGACCTCCATCGCGGTCAGCGCCACGTTGCGCAGCGGCGCTGGCAGCACGCCGATTCCGACACACAGACGTTCGGTGTGGGCGAGCACCGTGGCCGCGCACGCGCTGCCCGCGGCCCAGAAACAGTCCTCCCACAGCCACAATTCGGCCAGCCCGCTCTGTTCGGCCGCCGCCGCGACCTCGGGCAGCCGTTCGGGCGGGATCTGGGGCAGCGCGATCGCGCCGAGTACCGTCACTCGGCCCAAGGTAGCGGTCGGCGCCGACAAGTTCGTCCGGTCAGAGGGTGACCCTCTCAGGGCCTCCCTATGGCGCGTCCCCTCCGCGAGACTCGATCCATGCTGCGCTACCGACCGTTCGGCACCACTGGCCTCCGCGTATCCGAAATCGTTCTCGGCACAATGGGATTCGATGATCCTTCGCGAGCGCGCGAGATCGTCGACGCCTATGCCGACGCGGGCGGCAATGTGCTCGACACGGCGTCCGCCTACGGCGACGGCGAGGACATTCTCGGCGAGATCCTCGGCGCCCGGCGCGACCGTTTCGTTCTCGGCACCAAGTACACCCTCAGCCGCGATCCCGACGATGTGAACGCCGCGGGCAACCACCGCAAGAACTTGACGCTCTCGCTGGAGCGCAGCCTGCGCCGGTTGCGCACCGACTATGTCGACATCCTCTGGGTGCACGTCTGGGATCGACACACTCCCTTGGAGGAGACCGTGCGCGCTCTCGACGACGCGGTGTCGGCAGGCAAGGTGCTGTACCTGGGGATCTCCGACGCGCCCGCGTGGATCGTCGCGCGCGCCAACACCCTGGCGCAGTGGCGGGATCGGACGCCGTTCGCCGGGCTCCAGGTGCCGTACAACCTGTTGCACCGCGACGTCGAACGCGAACTGTTGCCGATGGCCGAAGCGTTCGGGATGAGCGTCACCGCGTGGGCGCCGCTCGCCGCGGGAAAGCTGTCCGGCGCGACCGGCAGACGGGTCGATCCGGCCGCGCTCACCGCGCGCGAGCGTGCGGCCGCCGAGGCGGTGGCCGAGGTGGCCGCCGAGCTCGGCGCCCGGCCCGCACAGGTGGCGTTGGCCTGGACCAAGCACAAGTCGCCCGCGGTGCTGCCACTGGTCGGGGTGAGCAGTGTCGGACAACTCACCGAGAACCTGGCCGCCGCCGAGCTGACGCTGCCGGAGGACGCGGTGCGCTGTCTGGAGGCCGCCGCACCGTTCGAGCGCGGATTTCCCGGCGATTTCCTGGCCGAGTGCGAACCGCATCCGTTCGTGTTCGGCACCGCCGCGACCAGGGTGGACAGGCGGCGCGGCGCTTCGCTGTAGATTGCCGCGCCGCCGAGCGGCGACCGGGCGCCACGCCCCGGTTTGGATGGCTTCCGCGACCCGAGGTAGTTTGCTGGGCGAACCGTGGACTCCCGGATTCATCGGATGTTCCCGTCCACGTGAGCAAAACCATTGACTTCTGGTAGCCGTCTCGTTTTGGCTGGTCCCGACAGGGTGCGCGGGTACCGCGGTGGCCCGGGGAGCCGGGTCGAGCGGTGATGAGCTCGGCCACACCTTTACCCTCGAACCATGCAGTCCTGGTCCGATATCGCCCTACCGACCGTCCCCGGAGCAGGGCCACCGTTGCGGTTGTACGACACCGCCGACGCACGGGTGCGGCCGGTCACCCCGGGCGCCACCGCCACCATGTACGTCTGCGGGATCACCCCCTACGACGCCACCCACCTCGGGCACGCCGCGACCTACCTGACCTTCGACCTGGTCAACCGGCTGTGGCGCGACGCGGGCCACGACGTGCATTACGTGCAGAACGTCACCGACGTCGACGATCCGCTGTTCGAGCGTGCCGCCCGCGACGGCATCGACTGGCGTGACCTGGGCACCCGTGAGATCGATCTGTTCCGTTCGGACATGCGGGCGCTGCGCATCGTGCCGCCGCGCGAATACGTGGGCGCCATCGAGTCGGTGGACGAAGTGATCGAGTTCGTGCAGAAACTGCTCGCCTCGGGCGCGGCCTACGTCGTCGACGACGCGGAGTACCCCGACATCTACTTCCGCGCCGACGCCAACGATCAGTTCGGGTACGAATCCGGCTACGACCGCGCGACCATGGAACGGTTCTTCGCCGAGCGCGGCGGCGACCCGGACCGCCCTGGCAAGCGCGACACCATCGACGCGCTGCTGTGGCGCGCCGCCCGCCCCGGCGAGCCGTCCTGGCCCGCTCCGTTCGGTGCGGGTCGTCCCGGCTGGCACATCGAGTGTTCGGCGATCGCGCTCAACCGCCTCGGCCCGGAGTTCGACATCCAGGGCGGCGGCAGTGATCTGATCTACCCGCACCACGAGTACTCCGCCGCGCACGCCGAATCCCTCGTCGCGGGCCGCCGCTTCGCCCGCCACTACGTGCACGCCGGTCTGATCGGCCTCGACGGCGAGAAGATGTCGAAGTCCAGGGGCAACCTGGTGCTCGTCTCGAAGCTGCGCGAGTCCGGCGTCGACCCGGCCGCCATCCGCCTCGGCCTGCTCGCCGGGCACTACCGCCAGGACCGCATGTGGACCGACCAGGTCCTGACCGAGGCCGTGGCGCGTCTGGACCGGTGGCGCAGCGCCACCACCCTGGCCTCCGGCCCCGCCGCCGAGGACACCGTCGCCCGCCTGCGCCAACACCTGGCCGACGATCTCGACACCCCGAAAGCCCTTGCCGCCGTGGACAACTGGGTCGCCCAGGCGCTCGATTACGGCGGCCCCGACGCCGCAGCGCCCGGTTCGATCGCGACGGCCCTCGACGCGCTGCTCGGCGTCGAGCTCTAGGGGTTCGACCCGCACGCTGCCCCGTCCGAGGCCATGAGAGCCCGCGAACCGGGCACGGGAGCCGGTCTGGGCCGGTCGTCGACTGTGTCGACGCGGGCCGCGGATCAGCTCGCGCGCGGGTTCGTGCTCGGAGCGACCGCCGGGCGAACCACGCTGACGGGTGAGGGTCTGCGGCACAACGACGGACACGCAACCGCGTCGTCACCCACCGCATTCTCGGCGCGAAACTTTCCGTCGAGGCGGCGGGTTGTGCCGACGGGGACTCGCCCGCGAGCGACCGGTTCCGAGGGCTTGCCGAACGTCGCGTTCCGTGATCTGGTTCACGAATGTGCAATCTGCATCCTGGCTCTCTGATCGCCGGTCTCCGTGGCGCACTGGGTGGGCCGCTGCGGCTGGACCCGGTGGGTGAGCCGGGGGACGCGCGGACGGTGGCGGCGCGACGGCGATTCTTCGGCGACGCGGCGGATCCCGAGACCGGTGCGGTGCAGGCCGATCGGGCGGTGCTGTCGTGGGTCGGGTGCACGACGTACGCGCTCGCGCTCGGTGGTTCGGTGTTCCTGCTCGACGCGTGGGTGCCGCGGATGACCAGCTCCGGTTACGTGCCCGCGACCCCGCAGGAGTTGGCGGACCTGCGTCCCGCCGCGATCTTCATCGGCCACGGCCATTTCGATCACGCCGGTGACGCGGGCGCGATCGCCGAGGCGAGCGGCGCGACCGTCTACGGCACGGCCGAACACTGCGCCGCCATCCGTGGCCAAGTCCCCGAGGCGACGTTCCCGACGGCGGCGCTCGGCGACGCGCACACCCCCATCGGGCAGCGCCACGAGGTCACCGTGGCCGGGGTCGAGATCACCGCGGTGCGGCACCTGCACTCGGCGCGCACCCCGGAGGACCCGGCCGACGAGGCGCGGCGGTTCTTCCCGCGTCCCGAACTGGGCCCGATCCGGCGCCATCGTCCGACGCTCACCGATCTGCGCCAGACGCTGCCGCGCCTGCTCGATCCGGAGGGCGGTGTCCTGCTGTACCAATTCCGCGTGCCCGGTTTCACGCTGACCTGGCACGATTCGGCGGGCCCGCTGACGGAGAAGGCGCCCGACGTCTTCGACGTGCTGGCGGGATTGCCGAGCACCGACGTGCACATCGGCGCGGTGCAGGGCTACAACCAGATCACCAACGGACTGCGCGACCCGCGTAAGTACATCGAGGCACTGGGCTCCTCGCTCTTCGTCCCGGCCCACCACGACAACTGGTTGCCCGGCCTGACGGCGAGCGCCGCCACCTACGACGCACCGCTACGTACCGAACTCGCGCGCCTGGCCCCCGGGCGACGCCCGGAACTGCGCACGATGCACGACCCCACCGACTACCTCAGCCCAGCCCGCCTCACCCTCACACTCTGAACCGGCAGAACACTTTCACCCACCAACCGCGACAACGAACTGCCGCGATCCCACCCACCGCACGCACGCCTCACACAGACGCTGTCTATGTGAGGCGTGCGAAACCTGTGGTCCAGCCACAATTCAGGTCAGGCCAGCACCAAGAGACCGGTCGCGTACATCGCCGCTACGCCGACAGCGACGCCCAGGATGGCGGTGGCGTCCATCGCGGCCACGGTTCCGGTCGCTCGATCGTCGGTGGTGCGCAACGCGGGCGCGATCTGCACGACGACCTGCGCGATCGCACCGATGCCCAAACCGAGCAACAGCAGCGACAGTTCGGCATTGTTGACGCCCGCCCCGAGCACCGCACCGAGGATCGCGGACGCGCCCGCGATGAGCCCGAGCCCGAGCAGTCGCGGCACGCCGGGGCGCTGCGCCGCGAGCAGCGGGCTCACGATCGCCAGCCCTTCGGTGGTGTTGTGCAGCGCGAAGCCGATCACCAGCGCCGCGCCGAGCGCGAGTTCGCCCAGCGCGTAGGCGGATCCGATGGCCAGCCCCTCACCGAGGTTGTGCAGGCCGATGCCGATGGCGATCATCAGCGCCAGCCGTCCGCCGCCGCGTCCGCCCGCGCCGTCGGTGCGGTGGTGCAGCCAGCGGTCGACGAAGGTGAGCGCGAGGAAGGCGAGGATCGCCCCGAGCGCGAGCAGGCTGACCCCGCCGAACGCGCCAGCCGACCGGTCACCGAGTTCGAACCCTTCGAAGACCGCGTCGACGGCAAGGAATATCAGCAGTCCGACGGTCACCGCGAGCAGGAAACGGATGCCGCCCTTGCCGATTCGCCGCAGCACCGGAAGCAGCAGCATGCCGAGCACGACGGGGACGATGCCCACGTAGGTGCCGAGCAGCGCCATCACCGCGAACAGGTCGCGACCGCCGGTGGGCGTTTCGACGGCCGCGCCGATCTCGTGTTCGACGACCAGCCCGGTGGAGGTCAGCATGGACACCAGATACGGCTGGCCCTCCTGCCACGGGTAGTCCAGGGTGAGCACGGTGCTGCGACGCGGCCCGATCGGTTCCTCGCCGCCGCGCACGTCGACGAAGGCGTCGTTGACGAACACCTGCGCCACCTGCACCGGATCGGGTCCGGCATTGCGGACGGTGAGATCGATACGGCCCGGCGACATTCGAACTTGTTCGACCGCGATCTCTTCGACGGGCGGGCCGATCCGCTCGGGCAGCGAACGCCCGCCGACGACGGCCAGCGCCGCCAACGCCAACCCGAGCAACAGCACCACCGCGACGGTCGACGCCCAGCCGCGCCACCCGCTCGCCGGTTCCCGCTTCGCCTCGGCCTCGATCTCGGGTGCGGTGACCGGCTCGCGCTCGGTCTCGATCTCGATCTCGGTTCGCTCACTCATGCCTGCGCCTCGCTGACGCTCGGCTCCGGCATGCGTGAGGCGCGCCGGCACATGATTCGCTCACTGCGTTCGCTCATTCGGTCACCTCGAAGAATCCCATCCACCCCAGTTCGGCGAACTCGGACTTGTGCGCGTGGAACATGTATTTGCCCGGATACGGGAACCGCAGTTCGCAGATGCCGCGCTGGCCTTGGCCCTGGACGATGGTGTCGGTGTATTCCGTTGGCTGCAGGCGAGTTCCGGTGGGGTAGTAGTCGAAGAAGTTGCCGTGCACGTGGAAGCTGTTGATCGGGTCGTACTCGAGCACATTGACCAGGTAGATGCGCACCAGCTCGTTGCGTTTCACCCGCACCGGTTCGTGCATGTAGTGGAACGGGATGCCGTTGACGGCGTAGAGCTGATTGCCTTCGGCGTCGAAGGTGGTGTTGTAGCCGTGCTGCACCATGACCAGTTCGTCGGCCGCGGGCCGCGGCTGCGGCGGGTCGACGATGAACGTCCCGTACATGCCGCGCGCGATGTGCTCGGCGAGCGGCCCGACGTGGCAGTGGTAGAGGTGCAGCCCGAAGGGAGTCGCGTCGAATTCGTAGACGGTGGTCTGCCCGGGTTCGATGAGCCCGGCGCCGAGACCCGGGGTGCCGTCCATCGCCGCGGGGTGGATCCCGTGGAAATGCATGGTGTGCGGGTGCTGGGAGCCGTTGGTGAAGGTGACGCGCAGCAGGTCGCCTTCGGTGCAGCGCAGAGTGGGACCGGGGATGCGCCCGTCGAACACCCAGGCCGGGAACTTCACGCCCGGCGCGACCTCGAGTTCCTTGTCGCTGGAGGCGATCTCCCACTCCCGCAGAGTGCGCCCGTCACGGGTTTTCGAGACGGTGCCGTAGTCGAAGTCGCGCAGGATGTCGGTGGGGTTGAATCCGTTGGCGTCGTGGTCGACCGTCGAGCCGATGCGGAACGTCGGCCCGCTGGCGCCGCCGCCGTGGGCGACCGCGCCGTGCATGCCGTGTCCGCCGCCGGTCTGTTCCGTGCGCGGCTGTGCCTCCGACAGGCCCGCCCGCGCCGCCACCGCCGCGCCGCCGAGGCCGAGTAGCGCGCTGCCGCCCGCCAGAAAACCCCGCCGCGAAGCTCCCCTCATCGAGTCCCGCTGCACTGCTCACGCCTTTCCGCAAAGTTTCGTACTACCTAAATTAGATCTGCGGGAACACTAATACAACTATGCGGGGTACCGTTCAGGCCGGTCGGTTCGGTGTGCGGGCGGTCGCCGCCTAGCTCACCGCGATGTCCAGCGCTTCGATCGGCTCGTGCACCGAACCGTCCGGCCGATCCACGTAGAGCGCCTCGATCTCGACCGCGTACTTCTCGGCGATGGGCTTGCGGCGCAGTTTCATGGTCAGGGTGATCTCGTCGCCGCCCGGCTCCCAGAAGACGGGCAGGATCGTGAACCGCTTGACCTGCTCGACCCGCGACAGCGTCGCGTTGCCCGCCGCGACGCCGCGCGCGATCGCCGCGATCACGCCCGGGTCGGCGGCCAGCGCGGCGGCCGAGGAATCCGGCAGTCCGTGCTGTGCGGCATAGGGTGCCGCGGATTCGGCGTCGAGCACGATGAGCGCGGTGGTGAACGGCCGCCGGTCCCCGATCACGGCCAGCGATCCGACCAGCGGCGTGGCCGCCTTGACGGCGTTCTCGATATTGGCGGGAGACATGTTCTTGCCCGCCGAATTGATGATCAATTCCTTCTTGCGGTCGACCACCTTCAGGTAGCCGTCCGCGTCGACGGTGATGATGTCACCGGTGTGCAGCCAGCCCTCGTCGTCGAGCGCGTCGGCGGTCTTGTCCGGTTCCTTGCGGTAACCGCGCATCACCAGCGGTCCCCGCACCAGGAATTCACCGTCCTCGGCGACGGCGCCCTCGAGCCCGGGCAGTAGTTTGCCGACGGTGCCGAGGCGCGCCTGCTGCGGCGGGCTGACGCTGGCCACGCAGGTCAGCTCGGACATGCCCCACACCTCGGAGATCGGGATACCGAGCCCGAAGAAGAAGCCGAGCGTCTCCGGCGGCACCGGCGCGGCGCCCGACATCGCCCACTTCACCTGGTCCAGGCCGAGTTTCGCGCGCAGCTTCGACAGCACAGCGGCATCGGCGCGCGCCCATTCCTCGGCGAGGGCGGGATCGAGCGACTCGCCGCGCAGCCGGGCCTCGGCCTTGCGGCGGGCCGTGTCGAGGGCCCACTGCAGGGCGGCTTTGGTAGTGGGATCGGCCTCGTTCGCGACGGAGAACTCGATCGCCGCCTTGAACTTCTCCCACACCCGCGGCACGGCGCCCCAGATGGTGGGGCGCACGTCGAGCAGCGCGGCGGGCAAATGGGCGCGATCGGGGACGGCGGTGATCTGCGTGCCGAACACCTCCTGCAGATACAGCGCGGTGAATCGGTCGGCCATGTGCGCGGTCGGCAGGTACGAGGTCTGGCGGTCGCCGAATTCGACCGGCAGCACCGAGGCGAACGCGCGCGCCTCGAACAGCAGATTCTCGTGGGTGATCTCCACGCCCTTGGGGTTGCCGGTGGTGCCGGAGGTGTAGCAGAGGGTGACGATGTCGTCCGGGCGCACGGCCCGCCAGGTCGCCTCGAAATCGAAATCGGCGGCAGCCGAGGCCATGAGTTCGGTGACGCCGAGTGTTCCGGCGGGCGCGCCGTCGACGCAGACGATGGTTTCGATCGGCGCACCGCAGCTGCGAACCCGCTCGACGTACTGTTCCTCGCAGATCACCACCCGGTTGCCCGCATTGGTGAACACGTACCGCAACTGGTCGGGGGAGAGCGTGTTGTACACCGAGAACGAGGTGGCGCCGGTGTGCTGCGCGCCGACCTCGAGCGGATAGAACTCGACGCGGTTGCCCATCATCAACGCCACGGTGTCGCCGCGCCCGACGCCGAGCGCGCTGAGTCCGCCGGCGACGGCACGGACCTGGTCGGCGTACTCGCGCCATGTCAGGCTTTGCTTCCCTCCGATCGATCGGACGGCCACGGCGTCCGGATCGATCGCGGCCACGCGCTGAAAAGCGGCACAGGAGGTGTTCGGTTCGGTCATTTCGGTCTCACTCACGACGCCCGGCACTGTGCCTCGACGGTAGGTCGCGCCAGCGGTCACGCGCGGACTTTCCCCGAATCCTGTTCTCGGACAATCCCATTCCGACGTCGCGAAGCCGCCACACCCGCCTCGGTACGCTGGATGACGTGACCGAGCGCAAACCGCCGGATCTGACCTTCGAATCGTGGATCGACAAACAGGTCCGCGAGGCTACCGAGCGCGGCGAGTTCGACAATCTGCGCGGCGCGGGCCGCCCGATTCCCGGAGCAGGCACCCCCGTGGACGAGAACTGGTGGTTGCGCGATTACCTGCGGCGCGAAGGGGTGCGCGCCGACGGCATGCTGCCGGACTCGCTCGTTCTGCGCCGCGATGTGGAGCGCATTGAGGAGACGGTGGCCGAATTCGATGCCGAGCGTCAGGTTCGCGCCGCGATCGCCGAACTCAATCGGCGCGTGGTCCGCTATCTGCGGGCGCCGACGCCACCGCACGTGCCGGTCGGGCCGGTGGACGCCGACGCGGTAGTGGCTCACTGGCGTGCCGACCGCGCACCCGCGCCCGGGACGTCGTCGTCTGCTGCTCCGCGGCGTGCGCCGGAGGCCGCGAGTCCGCCGCCGCGCCGGTGGTGGCAGCGTTTCCGCCGCTGACGTCCGCCACCCGCCTCGGGATCGACAGTTTTCACACCGGTTGCGCGTGTGCCGATCCGCAGCGCGGCACCGATGGCGTCGAGCGCGGTGAGGTCGGCAAACCCCGCACCGGTCGCGTCTGTGGCGATTGCAGCGCGGCATCGTCGTCGCGGACGGAACACTGTCCGGCGTCGTCGATTTCGGCGAACTCTGCGCGGGCGATCCGGCCACCGGGGTATCGCGGCAACCCGTCGGCGCCCGGGTGGTACGGGATGCGCCGACCGCGCCCGGGTCAGCGTTTCGCTTCGGATTCGAGACGCTGAATGTGTGTGGCCATGGTGGTGTCCCGGTCGAGCCAGGCGTCGGTTGCGGTGGCGAAAAGGCCGCGGAGCAGTGAGAACGGTACCCAGCGTCGGGGTTCGACGATGCGGGCCGCTCGTCGTTCGATACCGGCCGCGACCGCGCGTGCGATCTGTTCGGGCTGTACCGGTTTTCCCAGCGGGCCTTTGAAGGCGCGTTCGGCCATGGTGGTCGCGGTCCGGTTGCCGCCGAGCGCGGGGCGGGCGAGGGGTGTGACGACCCAGCCGGGAAGCAGGACGCCTGCGCGAGCGCCGGTGTGCACGAGCTCGGCTCGCAGCGAGCGGCCGAACATTTCGACCCCGGCCTTGGACGTGGCGTAGGCGGAGTTGGCGAGTCCGTTCATGAACGCGTAGATCGACGCGTTCACCAGGACGTAGCCGTCGTTGCGGACGACCTCGTCCAGGCAGGCTTTGACGGTGCGCCACACGCCGAGCAGGTTCACCTCGATGACCTTTTCGTAGGCCGCCACGTCGGCGGTGGCGACGGTGACCGGCGGATCGACGGCGATACCGGCGTTGGCGAACACGACGTCGATGCGGCCGAAGCGGGCGACCGCCTGATCGGCGGCCCAGCGCATCCGCGCGAGGGAGGTCACGTCGGCGGTGACCGCGAGCACCGCGTCGCGCCCCAGCTCGGCGGCGAGAGCGTCGAGGGCGGCCTGGTCCAAGTCGACGAGGACCAGCCGAGCTCCACGGTCGAGCAGTTCGCGGGCACAGGCGGCTCCGATGCCGCCGGTGGCGCCGGTGATCAGGACGACTTTGTCTCGCAGGCTGTAGCGGCTCATGATTCGTTCTCCGGGTGAGGTCAGCGGTGAGAGGCGCTGAGCGTGAGCGTTCGTTGCCTCTACTCTGGTACTTCCCAAGTGATCTCGGCGGGAGTCTTGTCGATGCGCAGCCCCCGCCAGCTGGGATGACGCAATCCCTCGGATGTGGCCTCGCGATATTCGATATCGGCGACCAATTCGGGCTCGACCCAGTGCGCCGCCGCTGCCACCGCGCGCGGCGGCGGCACATCGAAAGGCGTATCGGGACGGGCGATTTCGTCGAGGCGGGCGCGCAGGCTGCGGCGTTCGACGAGTGTCCATCCGGTGCCGACGTTCCCGATCGGCACCAGCCGCCCCGCCGAATTGTGTGCTCCCAGTATCAAAGAGCCGAATGTCTTGGCGAACGGGCCATTTCCCGGCAACCATCCGGCGATGACGGCTTCGGCGGTCTTCCGGAACGGCGTCTTGATCCAGTTGCGCGTCCGCTCGCCGGGTTGATACGTGGAGTCGAGGCGTTTGGCGACCAGGCCCTCTAGCCCGTTCTCCGCCGCGGCCGCCGCCAGCGTCTCGGGATCGACGTCGGTCCAATAGGGCGACAACTGGATCGGCGGGCGGGCGAGGTCGAGCCGCGCCAGCAGTTCTCGCCGCTGCGAGTACGGCACGGCGACGGTGGCGTGCCCGTCGAGGGCGAGCAGGTCGAAGATCATGTAGAGCACCGGAACGTCGTGGATCAGCTGCGCGGACGGCGTCTGCACGTGCATGCGTCGCTGAAGCCGGGAGAACGACGGTGCGCCGCTCGCTCGCTCCGGCGCGACGATCTCTCCGTCGATGGTCACCCGGTGATCGCCTGCCGCGGCGGCGACGGCGGCGGCGATCTCGGGGAACGAGCCGGTGACCTGTTTGCGGTTGCGGCTGTAGAGCTGACACGTCCCTTCGGCCGCCGCGGCGATGGCGCGCATGCCGTCCCATTTCATCTCGAAAGCCCAACCGTCCGGGTCAGCGGGCGGTCGTCCGGAACGGGCCAGCATCGGCGGCGGCGCGGACACCACCGATACAGCATATCTTCAGCAAATAGTTGCTCGAATAATTCAGCAGGCGGACCAATGGCCCTGGCGCGGCGCGTGGCTCCGGGGCACGGTGGTTGGTAGCCGGGTATCGGTGCTCCACGGTGAAAAGAGGGACGGCATGGACATGACAATGGGAAGTGTGGATGTCTCGGCCGCGCCGGTCCCCACCTCACCGTTGCTCGAGCGAGTTCGGCAGGGGGTTATCGGTGAAGGCGCGGTCTTGGACGGACCCTATGGTCGGCGCCGGATCACCTACGCCGACTACACCGCCTCGGGCCGGTCGCTGGATTTCCTCGAAGACTTCATCCGCGGGCAGGTGTTGCCGCGCTACGCCAACACCCACACCGAGAGCTCCGGCACCGGATTGCAGACTTCACTGCTGCGGCAGGACGCACGCCGGATCATCCACGACGCCGTCGGCGGCACCGAGAACGATCTGGTGATCTTTTGCGGGTCCGGGGCCACGGCGGCGGTAAACAAGCTGGTGGGCATTCTCGAGCTCCGCGTTCCGTCCGGGCTGGTCGAGCGTTACCGGTGGGACGGGAAGATTCCCGATGCGCAGCGACCGGTGGTCTTCATCGGTCCCTACGAACACCACTCCAACGAGTTGCCATGGCGGGAATCCATCGCCGACCTGGTGGTGATCGACGAAGACGCCGACGGTCAGATCGATCAGCGACAACTCGAGCAGCGGCTGATCCACTACGCGGACCGGCCGTTGCGCATAGGTAGCTTCTCGGCCGCCTCGAATGTCACCGGCGTCTTATCGGATACCGACCGGATCGCCGCCCTGCTTCACGAGCACGGCGCGTTGTCCTTCTGGGACTTCGCTGCTGCCGGTCCCTACGTGCCGATCCGGGTGCGGGAGAGCGCTCCCGGTCGTGGCGACCACAAGGACGCGATCTTCCTCTCGCCGCACAAGTTCGTCGGCGGACCGCAGACTCCTGGCGTTCTGGTGGTCCGTCGTGAGTTGGTGCGCAACGCCGTGCCCACCGTGCCGGGCGGCGGCACGGTGGCGTTCGTGGACCCGATCGGGCACCGCTACCTGGATGATCCCGTTGCCAGGGAAGAGGGCGGAACCCCGGCGATCATCGAGTCGATCCGTGCCGGTCTGGTCTTCGCGCTCAAAGACGCGGTCGGTACCGACCTCATCGAGCAACGGGAACAGCGGCTGTGGCGTCATGCCTTCGGCCGGTGGCGCGATCACCCGAACATCGATATCCTCGGCCACCCTCGTGCCCGACGACTGTCCATCGTGTCCTTCCGCGTCCGGTCCGGTGTGGATCGCTACCTGCACCACAACTACGTCGTCGCGCTGCTCAACGATTTGTTCGGCATCCAAGCTCGCGGCGGCTGCTCCTGCGCTGGCCCGTACGGGCACCGGCTCCTGGCGATCGATGCGCAGAATTCGGCCGCCTACCGAGACGAGATCGCCCTGGGTTGCGAAGGCATCAAACCCGGCTGGACACGTGTCAACTTCAACTACTTCATTTCCGACACCGTGCGCGACTATCTGATCGAGGCCGTGGAACTGCTGGCCTCGTTCGGCCACCGTCTCCTCACCGACTACGTCTTCAGTCCGGACACCGGCCTGTGGCGCCACCGCGAGGGGACCCACCAGCCCCCGCTGCGTCTGGCGGACCTCTGGTACGACAGCGCGGGCGCGCTGCACTATTCGACAGACCGCGAGACCCTCGACGAGGACGCGTTGGCCGAACACCTCCGTACGGCCCGCGCCCTGTTCGAGGCACGCCCCGATGAGGTCCCCGACGGTTCCACCGGCCTCCCATCGCATTTCGAAGCGCTGCGCTGGTTCCCGCTGCCGCCGCAATGCCTGGCGCCCGATTCTCGGTGAAGGCTGGTGCGCACCCGGGTGGATCAGTTCGCCACCATCGGCGGCATCGTCGGGTTCTCCTGCTCGACGATCTGTTCGGCGCGGTGCCGGATGTGCTCGAGGTATCCGGTGCCGGTGAGGACGTAGAAGCGTTCCTCGCGGATCGCCTCCACCACCAGGTCGCCGACGCCGCGCGGATCGAGGCCCTGCTGGAACGCCTGCCTGGCCGCGTCGATCGACCAACCACTCGGGCGCGGGCCGACCCGTGGATATCGCGCCGGGCGATTGCGTTCGGACATGTAGATACCGGTGTCGACCAGTCCGGGGCACAGCACCGAGACGCGCGGCCGGTATCCGCCGTCGACGAGTTCGAACTGGACGGTTTCCGAGAGCGCGACCACCGCGGTTTTCGACGCCCCGTACACCGAGCCGCCCGCGATCAATCCGGCGATCGACGCTGTGTTGACGATGTGCGCCTGCTCGCCCTGCTCGATCATCACGGGCAGAAACGTGCGGATGCCGTGCACCACGCCCATCAGATTGACGCCGAGCACCCACGCCCAGTCGTCGAGCGTGCTCTCCCAGCTGGGCTTGCTGCCCGCGAAGACGCCCGCGTTGTTGCACAGCACGTGCACGGCGCCGTAGGCGCGCAACGCGGATTCGGCCAGGCCGGCGACGTCGCCGGGTACCGACACGTCGGTGACCACGGGGTGCACGTCGGCGCCCGCGTCGCGCAGCTCGGCCGCGGTGGCGCCGAGCGCGGCTTCCTCGATGTCGGCGAGCACCACACGCATACCCGCCGCGACGAACGCTTCGGCCATCCCGCGCCCGATACCACTGCCGGCGCCGGTGACCACGGCGACCTTGTCGTCCAGATTGTCCACTGTTCCTCCGTATCGATCGATCCGGGTAGAGGTCACCAGGCTAGGGAAGTGCCGCCCATCGAACATCGCCCTGCGGGCCGATGTTTTTCCTTGTCCGAGCCGTTACTGTGAAAGTGGGTGGGAGTCCCTTTCAGCGCGGTCGGCGATCGGCCGTGCGCGCCACCCGAACTGCTCCGGGCAGCCCGCGGGAGAAGGAGATTCGGTGCGCAAGATCTACGTCGTCACGCACCCGGAGGCGACCCATCACGTCGACCGGGTGGTCGGCGGTTGGTACGACTCGCAGCTCACCGCGGCGGGCCTGTGCGCCGCGGCGGCTATCGGCGAGGCACTGCGGGCGCGGATACCCGAGGACGCCGATGTGCGGGTGTACTCCTCGGATCTGCTGCGCACCGCGCAGACGGCCGAAGCGATCGGCGAGGCGTTGGGCGTGGCGCCGATCCTCGACACGAGACTGCGCGAGAAGTCCTACGGCGAGGCGGGCGGACGGCCGCAGGCGTGGCTGGATCGGCGATTCGTTCCGCCGCCCGCGGTCGGCGAACGTCTGCGCCACGACGAGGGCATCGCGGGTGCGGAGACCAAAATGTCTCTGGCGCAGCGCATCTACGCCGCGATGGGAGAGATCCTGGACAGCCCCGGCGAGCACCAAGTGATCGTGACGCACGGCGGCGCAATGACATTCGTGGTGGCGGCGTGGATCGGGATGCCGATCGATTCGGCGGGTTACGTCGCCTTCCGAGCGGCGTCGGGCAGTATCACCGTGCTCACCGAGGACGACTTCTTTCACAACCGCGAGGTATCGAGCCTCGGTGACACTCGCCATCTCGAGGTAGCGGCGTCGCGACCTTCTCCGGTGCCGGTTTCGACGACATCCTGCTGAAGGCGATGACGAACCCGCCGCACCAGCGCAGGATCGGTCGGTGGTCCAGTTTCGGTCGGGCCCGCATCCTCCGGGCAACCGCCGAAGCCCGGCGAATCTCGCTTCCGTCAACGCGGCCCGCCCTCGACCCGCACGGCGTACATTTCCGATCATGGACACGGTCGAGCTGAGCGCACCGGACGGCCCCCTGCCCGCGCTGATCGCCCGGCCTTCGGGTGCGGGTCCGTGGCCGGGCGTCGTCGTTGTGCACGACGTGCTGGGGTTCGGCCCGGATCTCGAGGGGCACGTGGCGATGCTCGCCGAGCACGGCTACCTGGCGATCGCCCCCGATCTGTTCTCGCGCGGCCGCGCACGCTGTATGCGGGCGGTGATGCGCGCATTGTGGTTCACCGGCGGCAAATCCGACGCCGACGCGGTCCCGCTGCGCGACATCCTCGCGGCACGCGATCGCCTGGTGGCCGATCCGGCGTGCACCGGCCGCACCGCCGTGATCGGTTTCTGCATGGGCGGCGGGTTCGCGCTACTGACCGCACCCCGCGGCTTCGACGCGGCGGCCCCCTTCTATCCGGGCCTCTACGGCGACTACCGGACCTTGCTCGACGGCATCTGCCCGGTGGTCGCCAGCTACGGCCGCCTCGACCCGTCCCTGGTCGGCGCACCCGCCAAGCTGGAGCGCACGCTCACCGAATTCGGTGTCGCCCACGACATCAAGACGTACCCGGGCGTCACCCACGGCTTCGCCAACACCTTCCCCGGCGACCGGCTGCTGCGCGTCACCGGGCTCGGCTACAACGCCGACGCGACCGCCGACGCCTGGCGTCGCATCTTCGCCTTCTTCGAGACCCACTTGGCGGATCAGGAGAACCCGCCGTCGCGGTAACCGCCGAGATCGAGCCCGCACGATCACCGCTTGCCTCGCACACCTTTCACACGCCTCGCAAAGCTTGTGGCCTGTGCGAGGCGTGCGGAAGGTCTGCGGTAGCGCACTGGTTCGCGCCACGGCTTGCGGACAACTCCGTGGTCTCGCCGCGATCAGTGCGGCAGAGGAACCCCCAGTAGGCCGTGCGCGCCGTACCAGACGGGGCCGAGGTTGAGCCGCTCCGGATAGCGGGCGACCATGTCGTCGAAGAACTGCTGTGGCGTCGGCTTGTCCGCGAGCAGCTGTTGTGCGTCGCGCAGGTATCGGCGAGTCTGGTCGATGATGCTGGGATCGTCGGGCAGATCGCGGTTCTTGTGTCCGGCCACCACCGCGCGGGGTTCGAGCGACTCCACGATATCGAGTGCGGCAAGCCATGATTCGAATCCGCCACCACCCGTTTCCAGCAGCATCTGGTGCACTCCGTTGTAGACCACGTCGCCTCCGACGACCAGGCCGATCGAAGGAACGTGCAGAACGGTGGTGTCGTCGGTGTCGGTGTGGCCGACTTCGACGGCGGTGATCCGATGACCTTCCAGCTCCAATCCCTCGGCCGGGATCGGCTGGTAGACCAGGGGAGTGTCGGGAATCAGGCCCGGGAAGTCGGAATCCCAGAAATACTCCCGAAGCTCGACATTCTTGCGCATTATTTCGATGGTTCCTTCGGTGGCATACGGAATCGCGCCGGGGAATCGTTCGAGCAGTTCGCCGGTGCCGAACCAGTGGTCACCGTGCCCATGGGTCGCGTAGATATAGGTCAGCTGTTTTCCGAAGCTCGCCACCCATTCGCCGACCTGCCGGGTCTGCTTGCGGGTGAACGGCGGGTCGACCAGCACGGCTGTCTTTTCGCCCATGATCAGCGTCGAGGCCAACGGGGACGACACGATGGGCCCGCCGTCGGGCAGGCGTTCCGGCCGGTTGCGGGTAACCCCGTCGCTCACCAGCACTTCGTAGCGCAATTCCGTCATGATTTGTTTGCTCCTTTCAGTGCAGCTCGCACAGGCTGCTGCGTAAAGTCACCGTGGGTTCAGTCCGGTCAGGAACTGTTCGATGAGTTTCGAGACCGCGAGGGCTGATTCGCGCGGCGCGAGATGGCCGGTGCGGGGGAGTATTTCGAGTTGTGCGCCAGGTATGCGTTTCGCCAATTCCGCGGAGTGGCCACGGGTGAACGCGGGATCGTCGGCGCCGTCGATCACCAGGGTGGGGGCGGTGATCCGCGCCAGGGCGTCGACCACGCTGGTGCGTTCGGCCAGCACCGAGCGCATGGCTCTGGACAGGCCGACGTTGTCGAGGCGATCGATGGAATCGGCGAGTTCGGCGGCGAATTGGGGGTCGTGCCTTCGGGTGTACTCGCCCAGCAACTGAGCCACCACCGATTTGCCTGGGCGGCTGGGAATTCCGATCCGCACGAGCAGCGACAGCACACGATCGCGCTGACGTTCGAGCGGGGACATTCGGCGCGCGCTGGAATTCGACAGCACCAGCGCGACGACACGCTCGGGTGCGGCGAGCGCGACCCGCAATCCGACGAAGCCGCCCCAGGAAAGCCCGAGGATGGCGGCGCGGTCGACACCGGCGGCGTCCAGTGCCTGTACCGCCGCGTCGGCGCATTCCTCCATCGTGAACAGCCGTGGCGGCGAGGGGCTTTCGCCGGTGCCGTAGGGGTCGACCAGCAGCGTTCTCCACCCGAGCTTGTGCAGAACGGAGAGTTGTGTTCCCCAGCCGGTCTGTCCGTCGGTGAACAAACTTGGCCAAAGTAATACTGCGGGACTGTGTTCCGGCCCGGCGTCGTGCACATGAAGCCCGCCGAGTGCGGTCGGCACCACGAGACCGCGGGCCCGTGACGGTGTCATAGGTAGCGCTCGAACCAGTCGAGTGCGGCCCGGCTGCCGGGCTCGTAGCCGTCGAAATAGATGCCGTAGTGGGTGATGCCGGGGATGACCTGGTAGTCGACCACGACGACGCCCGCGTCCTCGAGGATCTCGGCGGCGCGGCGCCCGTTGTCGGGAGTGGGAAACAACTCCTCCTCGCCGGCATCGATGATCAAGGTCGGCACCTGCAACCGCTCGACTTGGGTGAGTGGATCGAAGTGCGCCATGGTGGCCAGGAACGGGGTGCCCTCCGCGGTCGGAAATCGGTCGATGCCCTTGGGGATGGCGTCGGCATTGCCGCGGGCGGTGTCGATCGCGTATTTGCGGGCGAATTCGAAGAGCGGTCCCTGCCCGAGCGAGATGGCGGGCACCTGAACGGTCAAGGCTTTGACGCGGGTGTCGTGGGCGGCGGTGTAGACGGCGATGCCGCCGCCGTAGCTGGTTCCCCAGACTCCGATACGAGCGGTGTCGACGTTGGGCTCGCCTTCGAGGTAGTCGAGGGCGGCAAGGAGATTCGCGGTCCACGCGAACGGGTCGACCAGATCTCGGACGAACCGCACTCGGGCCAGAGCCTCGTCGTTGTCGTCACGTTCGGGGGCGTCGCCGACCAGATGCAGTGGCGATCCGGAGCCGAACCAGCTGCTCTGCGTGAAAGTGAGAGTGATCATGCCCGCGGAGGCGAACAGCGCGGCATAGCGTTCGGCGGTGTGCTTGCTACCGCCCCAGCCGTGACACAACACCACCGCGGGTAGCGCGGCCTCGGAAGGGATGGTCGCCGGGCGGTACACGTCCGCGTCGAGCGGGATGCCGTTGCTCCAGATCGTGGACTTCTCGCGGAGGACACCCTCGGGCATGACCAGCGGTGGATACTTCTGCTCAGCCATGGCTGGCCACCTCGGTCGACGATTCCCAGGACCAGATCTCCCCGAGCACGCTCGTGGCGGTGTCGATGGCTTGGACAGCGATCACCCGCCACCCGGCGGCGGACTTGGCGACTTCGAAATGAACGGCCCAGCGCTGGATTTCGCTTTCGTCCGCGCGGCGACGAGACCAGATCACCTCGATCGCGGCGCCGACGGCGTTGTAGACGGTGACGCGGCGATCGGGCACCACGGTGTGGCTGTAGCCCGACTCGCGCAACGGCGCGAGGTTGAGCTCCAGAAATGCGAGAACGCTGGCGTGATCGAGGCACCAGAACGACTGGTCCGATACGGTCACGTGCATGGGTGTGCCCCAGTAGTCGAGGATGCACTCGGGTCCGTCCGAGGAGGTCCCGGCGGCAACGCCGACCCATCGCGGCAGATAGTCCTCGAAAAACCAACTCGTCACTTCGGCGCGTGTCGCCGAAATCTGGTCGATGGGCATTGCAGGGTCCTTCCACACGGTCGGCGAACGACCGATCAGCTCGATATCCGGGGAAATGTTCGAGGCGTCGCGCGCAGTCATGGAGTCATGCGGCGGGTCCTGGCCTCTCCGCGGCGACTCCGTACTGGCCGCGCATTAACGGAACCAACGGGTTCCTTTGTAGTATAGGAACTCGTGAGTTCCATTTGTCAAGGGTTGGTTGGCCGAAATGCGGGCGGGTGTGCGATGGTCGAGAACGTGACAGCAGGAAGGAGCGCATCGTCGGAGCAATCCCGGCCGCGGACAGTGAGCCCCGGTCGGCCGCCTGCGTCCACGCTGGCCGCGCGATGGCGTCACATCATCGCGGTCGCGTCGGCGGAGTTCGTGACCCATGGATACGCCGAGGCGAACCTCGCTCGCATCGCGCGCGAGGCTGGGGTGTCGAAGAAGACGATCTACGCCCGATACCCGAGCAAAGACGAGTTGCTCTTGGCGGCGGCAGGCGATCTGGCCGCCCGCTCACACGAGGCGATCACCGCCGCGATGGCGACCTCCGACGGCGACCCCGAGCACGTGCTGACTCTCTTCGGGACACAGATAGCTCGCGCCTGGACCTCTCCCGCCGAAGTCGGGCTCTATCGGCTCGTCGCCGCCGAGGCGATTCGCTTTCCGCAATTGGCGGCGGTCTACCGCGACGTCATGGAACGTTTCGGCGCCACCCTCGCCTCGTACCTGCGCGAACAGTGCGCGCTGGGCACCCTGAGCGTTCCGGATCCCGAGGCCGCCGCCCGCCAGTTCGGAATGCTGGCTTACGGCGGGCTCCGTGAGAAGGCACTGCTCGGGGAGGCCGTCACCGATGACGAGATCGACGCCGTGGTGCGGCGGGCGGTGCGGGTCTTCCTCGTCGGCTACTCGCCCTGGACGGCGAGCTCGTCGATCGACTGAACCCACCCACACGAACGCGCCACCGACCCGATCTCGCGATCGGCACCAACGTTCGAGTCACACCAGCACTCGCGAAATCTCTAGGCCTCGCAGGTCTTTCATACGCCTCGCATAGCTTGCAACCTGTGCGAGGTGTATGAAAGGTCTGCGACAGCATGCCTCGACCGAGACGGTGCGCCGACGACGTGGGGCGGACGCGTCCGGCGACCAGGCATCGGGGTGGAAGCCTGGTCGCCGGAGGTGTCCGAGACTCGAGGGTCCTACGGCGTGGCCAACGCCGCGACGGCCGGCGCGAACATGGTGTTCTTGATCGCACCGAGCGTGCCGGAGTCCTTGCCGCCCAACGGAATCAGCATTTCCAGCGCCCCCGCGAGCACCTGTCCTTCGGCGGCGGCCGCATCGACGATATCGAGCTCGGCGGCGGCCTCGCCACCGTAGCGGCGGCCGGTGGTCATGGCGTCGACCGCGGCCTTCGGAGACAGCTTGGCCTGGATGAGGGCGGCCATACCGGGGGTGAAGGGGATGCGGATGTCGACTTCGGGGAAGCAGAAGTAGCCGCGGTCGGCGCGCATCACGCGGTAGTCGTGGGCGATGGCGAGCATGGCGCCCGCACCGAAGGCGTGGCCGGGCAGCGCGGCCGCGGTCGGCACCGGCAGGGTGAGCACCCGCGCCAACAGGGCCTGTACGCGTCCGACGTACCACTGGCCGCGGTCCATGTTCGCGCTGAGCCAATCCAGGTCGAGGCCGTTGGAGTAGAACTTGCCACTGGCGGTGGTGATCAACCCCTGCGCGCCTTCGGTCAGGACAGTGTCCAGGTGGGCGTTCACTTCGTCGAGAAAGCCAGGGGAGAAGCGGTTCTCGTCACCGCCGAGGTCGAGGACGGCGATCTTGTCGTGGTATTCCAGGGTGGGCATGATGGTTCCTTCGGTAGGGGACTGTCGAGGGTCACGGGGGCGGTCCGACCGCGAGCACGGCGCGCACGGCGGCCCGAAGTTGTTCGCGGGCAAAGGGTTCGGCGATCCGGTCGCGGTGGATCAGGATGGCGGTCGGCAGGTCGACCAGGCAGGTGGTGAGCACCTCGACCGCACGGCGGTCGCGGCGGCCCCATCGCCGCTGCGCGAGGCGCGCCATCAGATCGATCAGCGCACGTTCGGCGGTGCGCACGTCGGCGGCCACGTCCTCGGGTAGGTCCTCGCCGAGTAGCTGCTCGCGGGAGACGGTGAGCAGCAGCCGGGAGGAGTCGGGGAAGCGTTCGGCGAACGCGCTCGGCGCCTCCGCGGCAGCCACGATCGCCTCGGTCGCCGCGTCGAGCCCGGCCGCATCATCCTCGGCCGCACTGTCTTCGGCGTTCGATCGCGCGTCGACCAGCTCGTTCTGCACGGCGACGAATCGCCGCGCGGCCCGCAACCACGCACGCCCCAGCACGCCGGACCGCGATCCGAAACTGTGGTACAGCGCGCCGTTCGACATGCCGGTGGCCGCGGCGACGGCGCGGATGGTGACCGCGGCGGGACCGCCACGAACCGCCAGCGATTCCGCGGCGTCGAGCGCGGTATCGGGGTCGTGTATGCGGGGGCGCGGCATGCGACGACTATAACAGAGCAAGTGCTCTGTTATGCAAGGTGCCGGGAAGGGCGCGGGTTCCATACGCGCACTGCGTATTTCGCCAGGTAACAGCTACTTCGAGTCACCTAGCGGATTCGCTTGTGCCCGCACGCGCGACCGAACCGATGCGGTACTGTTCTGGCCCTCCCCCCTTGCCCGCACGAGCAGAACGGCTTCCGCATGTCACGAGTGGTCACCAAGGAGCAGTACTTCGACAGCGCTTTGGAGGTGCTGGCCGAACTCGGTTTCAAGGGCCTCAACATCGGGCTGCTGTGCCGCCGGCTGGGGGTGACCAGCGGCTCGTTCTATCACCACTTCGGCAGCTGGCAGGGTTTCGTCGACGCGCTGCTCGAGCACTGGGAGAACCGGCAGGTGCTGATCCTGCGCACGTTGAAGTTCAATCAGGGCGATCCCGACGACGACGTGCGCGCCATGTCCGATCTCGCGGCGGGCCTGCATCACGAGGCCGAGGCGGCGATCCGGGCCTGGGCCGCCAACGACGAATCGGTGAATCTCGCGGTCAAGCGGGTCGACGAGTCGCGTCGCCGCACCGTCCACAAGGTGATCAACGGCGTGGTCGGCGACGACGAGACCGCCACCGTGGTCACCTCGCTCGGCATGGCGATGCTGATCGGTTACCAGCAGATCAGCGCGTGCGGGGGCGAGGTGTCACTGCAGCGGCTGCTCAACGAGTACGCCCGGCTGATCTACTCGCATGCCCGCCGCTCGGTGGCGGTCGGCGCTCAGCCCAGCAGCTCGTCCACGTAGCACCAGCGCCACGCCTCGCCCGGTTCCACGCTGCGCATCACCGGATGGGCAGTCGCGGCGTGGTGTTTGGTGGCGTGATTGCCGGGCGAGGAGTCGCAGCAGGCGATGTGCCCGCAGGACAGGCACATTCGCAGGTGCACCCAGGTCAGGCCCTCGGCGACGCATTCGGCGCACCGGTCGGGCTCGGTGGGTTCGAGCACCAGCGGCGCGGCCCGCAGGTGCTCGCAGTCCGCGGTCGCGACGGGCGCGGCGAGGGGTTCGCGGCGTTCTTCCTCGGTCTCGTCGAAACGGTCGATCATGGATTCCTCGAGATCCAGCCTGGCCAGCACGTGCTGCAGGATCTCGTAGTCCATGCCGCCCGAATCCCGCACCCGCAGCACGGTTTCGCGTTCGGCGCGCAGCATCTCCAGCCGCAGCCTGCGGTATTCGGCGGTCGGGGTGCGCTGTTCGGATTCCGCGCGGCCCAGCCGTTCCCAGGCGGCGTTGGTCCGCCAGGTCAGCCGATCCCGTAGCGATTGCACGACCTGCGGTGGGGTGTCGGGTCCGACGGCCGCGTCCAGCGCCGCCATCCCCGCGGTACTCGCCTGGGTGAGCAGATTGGCCTTTTGCAGCGCGTCCTCGGACCGGCTCGGACCGCGCAGCTGCAGGAGGCTCACCAGCCAGGGCAGCGAGGTGCCTTGCAGCAGTAGCGTTCCCGCCACCACGACCAGCGCGAGCAGCTTCAGCACCGGCAGCTGCGGGGTGTCCTCGGGCAACAGCAGCACGGCCGCCAGCGTCACCACGCCGCGCATGCCCGCCCACGACACCACCGTCGGGTAGCTCAGCGGCGTCGTCGAACGCCCGAGCCGCTGGAACAGCAACGACCACGGGAAGATCCACAGCGGCCGCGCCACCATCACCGTGAGCAGCACCGCGATCGCCGACACGATCAGGGTGGTGTGGTCGAGGCCGCTGCCCCACGCGCCTTCCAGGATCGCCCGCACCTGCAGGCCGATGATGAGGAACACCGAGCTCTCCAGGATGAACTGGATGGTGCGCCAGTTGGTGCGTTCGGCGATGCGCGAGGCCGCCGACTGCCATACCGGCGCGCCGTGCCCGAGGATCATGCCGCAGGTCACCACCGCGATCACGCCGGAGGCGTGGATACCTTCCGCAGGCAGATACGCGGCAAAAGGCGCGAGGAACGACAGCGTGGTGTCCAGCACGGGGTCGGTGATCCGCCTGCGCAGCAGCGCGAGCAGCGCGGCCACGGCGAGACCGACCAGCGCGCCGCCGCCCGCGGCGAGCAGGAAATCGCCGCCCGCCTGCCACACCGACACCGCACCCGCCGAGGCCGCGATCGCGGTCCGCAACGCCACCAGCGCGGTCGCGTCGTTGAACAGCGATTCGTCCTCGAGGATGGTGACGATCCGCCGGGGCATCCCGATCCGGCGCGCCACCGCAGTCGCCGCGACCGCGTCCGGTGGCGCGACCACCGCGCCGAGGGCCACCGCCACCGCGAACGGCACCGGCAGCAGCCACCACACCACCGCGGCCACCGCGAAGGTGCTGAACAGCACCAAACCCACCGACAGCGACGCGATGGTGCCGATGTTGGCGCGGAAGTCCACCAGCGAGGTCCTGATCGCCGCGGTGTACAGCAGCGGCGGCAGCAAGCCGAGCAGCACCACTTCCGGCTCGAGGTGCACCGCGGGCACGAACGGCAGATAGGAGGCGGCCACCCCGGCCAGGGTCAGTACCAAGGGTTCGGAGACGCCGAACCGGCGCGCCAGGGCCGCCAGCGCGGCCGCCGACGCGACGAGAACCACCAGGCCGATCGCGACATGCACGAAAGCATTCTCGCAAAAGGCGACCGCGGGGTCGGCCCTGCGGTGGACGACACCCTCGCCACGCCGATTCCCGCGAATCCCTGCCGTGCCGCCCCGCACACGCAATGCTTATTCGATATGGAGGAGTTTGCGAATTGGCGTGCGAACGGACATAGGTTCACCCATCGCGGGCACCAGATCTTCTGGACCGAGGGCGGCGGCGGACCCGAAGGGGTCCTGTTGTGCGTCCACGGGTTCCCGACCGCGTCCTGGGACTGGCATGCCGTGTGGCCTGGCCTGTGTCAACGATTCGCGCGGGTCCTGGCCGCCGACATGATCGGCTTCGGCTGGTCGGCCAAACCACGCACCTACGACTACAGCATCGCCGACCAAGCCGACCTGCAGGAACAACTGCTGCGCGAACAAGGCGTCCAGCGTTTTCACCTGCTGGCCCACGACTACGGCGACACCGTCGCCCAGGAGATGCTCGCCCGCGCCGCCGAACGCCGCGCGTCCGGAGACGACTCGCTGACCATCGAATCGGTGTGCCTGCTCAACGGGGGACTGTTCCCCGAGACCCACCATCCGCGCCCGGTGCAGCGGCTGCTGGCGGGGCCGCTGGGACCGCTGGTCGGAATCCTCGGCGGCGAGGAAACGTTCAGCCGCAGCCTGTCGGCGATCTTCGGGCCCGACACCAGGCCAAGCGCCACCGAGCTGCACCAGTTCTGGTTGCTGTGGGCAAGCAAGCACGGTAAACGCAACGGGCACAAGCTGATCCGCTACATGGCCGAGCGTCGCAAGAACCGGGAACGCTGGGTCGGCGCATTGCAACGGGCCGAGATGCCGGTGCGGTTGATCGACGGGCTGCGCGACCCGGTCTCCGGCGCGCACATGGTGAAGCGTTATCGCGAGCTGATCGAGCGACCCGACGTGGTGGAGCTGCCGGACATCGGCCACTACCCGCAGATCGAGGCGCCGCAGCGGACCCTGGACGCGTTCCTCGAATTCCACCGCACGAGGGTCAGGTGATCGCCGACCGCACCGGCGAACACCGCGCACTATGGGCAGCCCCATAGAATAGACGCGTGGTACGCCGATCCAATACCGACGGTTCTCGCACCCGCCTGCCCGACGCGCGACGGCGGATGATCGAGGGCGCCATCGACTCGCTGCGGGTGCACGGCGCCAGCGGGACCAGCGTCGACCGGGTGCTCGCCAGCACCGGCGCGCCGCGCGGCTCGGTGTACCACCATTTCCCCGGCGGCCGCACCCAGCTCATCAACGACGCGGTCACCACCGCGGGCGACATCATGTCCACTTATATCGAACGGCTCACCCGCGACAGCGACCCGGTCGAGGCGCTGGAGAAGTTCGCCGACATGTGGCGCACCACGCTGCGCGACAGCCAGTTCCGCGCGGGCTGCCCGATCTTCGCGGTCGCCGTCGAGACCAACGACGACGCACCGGAATTCGCGCGCGCCGCCGCGGCGGTCTTCGACCGGTGGCACGCCGCGCTCATCGACGTCCTCACCCGGCACGAGGTCCCCGCCGACCGGGCCCGGCGCCTGGCGATCCTCACCGTCGCCTCTTTCGAGGGTGCGATCGCGCTGTGCCGGGTGCAGCAGAGCATCGAGCCCCTCGACGACGCCGTGGCGGAACTGCGGACCCTCTACGCGGCCACCCCGCGCTGATCCCGCCCCCCTACCGTGGGCGGAGCCGCGGATCCGACCGCACGCGGATGTGCGGGCGGCGTCGGCTCGCTACCGTGCATCCCAGAGCGGGACAGACCCGCTTTCCAGTACCGCGGCGACAGGGGACGGTAGAGCGGATGAAGATCGAAAACTCACGAGTCCTGATCACGGGCGCCACCGGCGGCATCGGGCACGCCATCGCCCACGCGTTCGCCGACCGCGGAGCCGAACTGGTGCTCACCGGTCGCCGCGTCGACGTGCTCGGCCCGCTGGCCGAGCAGACCGGCGCCCGCGCCGTGCCCGCCGACCTGGCCGACCGCGAGGGCGTCGCGGCGCTGCTCGCGGCCGCGGGACCGGTCGACATCGTCGTCGCCAACGCGGCTCTGCCCGCCAGCGGGCTGCTCACCGACTATTCGATCGAGGAGATCGACCGCGCGCTCGACGTGAACCTGCGCGCCCCGATCGTGACCGCCCGCCTGCTCGCCGAACCCCTCATCGCCCAGGGACACGGCCACCTGGTGTTCATCTCCTCCATCTCGGGCAAACTCGCCTCGCCACGCGCCTCCCTCTACAACGCCACCAAGTTCGGGCTGCGCGGCTTCGCCCAGGCGCTGCGGCAGGATCTCGCCCCGCACGGCGTCGGCGTGTCGACGATCTTCCCTGGCTTCGTCCGCGACGCGGGCATGTTCGCCGACGCCGGCGTCCCCGCCGCCCCCGGCATGGGCACCTCGAGCCCCGAGCAGGTGGCCGCCGCGGTGCGCCGCGCCGTCGAACGCGATATCGGCGAGATCGACGTGGCCTCGCTCCAGGTGCGCGTCGGCGTGCTGCTGGCGGGCATCGCGCCGGGCCTGGCCGCGCGGGTGCAGCGGCTCGGGGGCGCGGACAAGATCGCGGCGACACTGGCCGACGCGCAGCGCGCCAAACGGTGAAGCGCGACATCGACATCGCGCCAGAAACTGTCCCGCGCCGCTGTTGAGTGATCTGCTGCTCTGCGGGCCGCTCGAGGAGCCGATCGATCCCAGCGCAGCTGCCAAAACATCAGCGCAGCTGCCAAAACATCAGCGCAGCGGCAACACCATGGTGATGCTGGTCGTGCCCGCCCGGTTGACGATCTGCGAAAGAGGCACCTCGACGAAGCCCAAGCGCTGGTACAGGCGGCGCGCCGGATTATCCTCGCGCACACTGAGACTCATCGCCGGGAAGGGTCCGGCGGCGTCGGCGATCAACCGTTCGAGCATGGCCGTGCCGAGTCCGGTACCGCGCGCCCGCGGTGCGACGGCGATCGCGAGTTCCGGGGTGGCGTCGTCGACGTAGCCGTAGGCGGCGTCCGCGCCGGTGAGCAGCCGCACCCAGGCCGCCCCGCAGGGGGATTCGGCCGGGCCGCCGACGACACCGAGATCGCCCTCGGCGCCCCAGCCGTCGACGTAGCGCGAGAGCGCGGGGATCGTCCTGAGGTCGGCGACCGCGAGTCCTTGGTCGGCGGCATGCGATGCCTCGTACAGCATTTCCCACAGGAAGGGTTCGTCGGCGGTCAGGGCCGGTCGCAGCAGAGCGGTGGTCACGGACGCGACGATAGGACAGCCGCACCCGGCGCGGCCACACCATTTCCCGTCGCGCGACGGCGGCGCGGTACGGACCTGCGCGAGCGGTGACTCTTGACAGGAGGACTATGGTGTATGCCATAGTTGCCGACGTGGCCGACCCCCGTGGGCCGAGGCCGCATTCCGCACCGCCCGCCGTCGCGCGCCGTTAGGAGCCGCCGATGTCCCGCGCAGCCGACCTCCGGTTGGACACCATCGACCTCACCCAGGACGGGCGGGTGCTCACCGCCCGCGCCGTCGCGCCGCCGCTGAACTTCGTGACCACCGAGTTCGTCCGCGACCTCGACCGCTTCACCGCCACCGTCGACACCGACGACACGGTCGGCGCGGTCGTGCTCACCGGCGGACTGCCGGGACGGTTCCTCACCCACGCCGACCCCAGCGCACTGACCGGCATGATCGAACTGCCGCACCCGTTCGTACCCGCCCGCGTCGCCGCACCGCTGCTGCGCGCCGCCAGCGCTGCGCTGCGTATTCCCGGAGCGACCTCGGCGGTGGAGCGATTCGGCGGCGGTCTCGGCGTCGGCCTGGTGTGGGGACACCGCTGGAAACGAACCACCTTGCGCATGAATCGCTCTCACGCGGTGTACCTGGCGGCCATCAACGGGCCCGCGCTCGGCGGCGGTCACGAGATCGCGCTGGCCTGCGACCTGCGCTACGCCGCCGACGCCGAGCACGTCAAGCTCGGTCAGATCGAGACCATGGCCAACCTCATCCCCGGCGGCGGCGGAACCCAGCGCCTCACCAGACTGCTCGGCGCGGCCGCCGCCCTCGAGGTCACCCTGGAGGGCGCGCCGCTGTCGGTGCAGGAAGCCCACCGCCTCGGACTGCTGCACCGCGTCGTCCCCGAGGACCAGTTGTTGGCCGAAACCCAGGCCACCGCAGCCCGATTGGCCGCACGCAACCCGGTCGTGGTCGCCGAACTCAAACGCGCCGTCTACTTCGGCACCGATACTCGCCTGGCCCGTGGCCTCGACCGCGAACAGGCGGGATTCGTCTCCGTCGGCACCACCGCGGCCGCGGCGCGCACCACCCGCGCCTTCTTCGACGATCTCGCCCGCCTGGGCGACACCCCGTTCCTTGCCGACCCGAAACCGTGGCTGGACGGCACCCGCGTCGACCAGGTGAGCCGATGAACGCCCGCGCCGCCGACACGGCTCCCGCCCGCGACATGGCTCCCGCCGAAAACCCAGCCCAGTGGCACAAGACCGCCTGCATCCTGTGCGAGAACAACTGCGGTCTGCTCATCCAGCTCGACGGCCGCCGTTTCGCCAAGATCCGCGGCGACAAAGACCACGTGGCCTCCGCAGGCTACACCTGCAACAAGGCGCTGCGCCTCGACCACTACCAGAACGGCGGCGCCCGCCTGACCAGCCCGCTGCGCCGCGAACCCGACGGCTCCTTCACCGAAATCGACTGGGACACCGCCATTTCCGAGGTCGCCTCGCGTCTGGCGCAGGTGCGTGACCTGCACGGCGGCGACAAGATCTTCTATTACGGCGGCGGCGGGCAAGGTAATCACCTCGGCGGCGCCTACAGCGGAGCCCTGCGCCGCGCTCTCGGCAGCCGCTATCGCTCCACCGCGCTCGCTCAGGAGAAGACCGGCGAAGGCTGGGTCGACGCCCACCTGACCGGCGGCCACACGACCGGCGACTTCGAACACGCGGAAGTGTCGGTGTTCCTCGGCAAGAACCCCTGGCAGTCCCACGGCGTGCCCCGCGCCCGCACCATCCTGCAGCAGATCGCCAAGGATCCGGCCCGGACCATGATCGTCATCGACCCGGTGCGCACCGAGACCGCCGATCTCGCCGACATCCACTTGCAGGTTCGCCCGGGCACCGACGCCTGGTGCCTGGCCGCGCTGCTGGCGATCCTGGTCCGCGACGATCTGCTCGACCACGCCTTCCTCGCCGCCCACACCGCCCAGGGCGAGCAGGTCACCGCCGCGCTGCGCGATATCGACATCGCCGACTACGCCGACCGCTGCGGCGTGCCCGTTGACCTGCTGCGCACCGCCGCCCATCGCATCGGCACGGCTGCCAGTGTCGCCACCTACGAAGACCTCGGCGTTCAGCAAAGCCCCAACAGCACTCTGATCTCCTATCTGAACAAGCTGCTGTGGCTGCTCACCGGCAATTTCGCCGCGCCCGGCGCCATGCAGCCGCACTCCTGGATGGTCCCGCTCGCGGGCTACAGCCGCGACATCCGCCGCAGCCCGGTCACCAGCGCACCCGTCCTCGGCGGCATGCTGCCTTGCAACTCCATCGCCGAGGAAATCCTCACCGATCACCCCGATCGGTTTCGCGCGATGATCGTCGAATCCGCCAATCCCGCGCACTCCCTTGCCGATTCGACCTCCTTCCGCGCCGCGCTCGACGCACTGGACTTGGTGGTCGTCATCGACGTCGCGTTCACCGAAACCGCCCGCCACGCCGACTACGTCCTGCCCGCCGCCAGCCAGTTCGAGAAGTGGGAAGCCACCTTCTTCACCCTCGAATTCCCGCACAACACTTTCCATTTGCGCGCGCCGCTGCTCGATCCGCTGCCGGGCACCCTGCCCGAACCCGAGATCTACGCCCGTCTGTTGCGGGAACTCGGCGCGGTCTCCCGCACCCGGCTGGCGCTACTGCGCACTGCCGCGCGTCTCGGGCGCCGCCCGTACGCACTGGCTTTCGCGGCACTGCTGGCCGCCGACAAGAACACAGCCGGCCTGGCGCCCTATCTGCTCTACGAAACCCTCGGCCCGACTCTGCCCGGCAACGCTCGCGCCGCCGCCGTGCTCTGGGCGCTGGCGCAACGCGTCGCCCGCACCCATCGCGCCGCCATGCGCCGCGCCGGGCACCGTGACGCCGACGCCTTGTTCGATGCCATCCTCGCGGGACGCTCCGGCGTCACCTTCACCGTCGACGACTACGCCGACGCCTGGGACTACATCCCGCACCCCGGCAAACGCATCCCGCTGGCTATTCCGGAACTGTTGCACGCCTTGGGCGAACTCGACACCACGCCGACCACGCACACCAGCGCCGAGTACCCGTTCGTGCTGGCCGCGGGGGAGCGGCGCTCGTTCACCGCCAACACCATCTTCCGCGACGACAGCTGGCGCCGCCGCGACACGGACGGCGCGCTGCGCATGAACCCCGACGACGCCGCGCGGCTCGGCCTCGCCGCAGGCGACCATGCCCGCGTCACCACCCGCCGCGGCAGTGCGGTCACCACCGTCGAACTCACCGACCGCATGCAGCCCGGCCACGCGTCCCTGCCCAACGGTTTCGGCCTCGACCTGCCCGGCCACGCCCGCACCGGCGTCGCACTCAACGAACTCACCGACGCCACCCTCCGCGACGCCATCGCGGGCACGCCCTGGCACAAACACGTCCCCGCCCGCATCGAACCCGCCGGCTGACCCCGGCTCACGGAGTTACTCGCAGACGCTGCGCCCGCCTCGCAGGGCCTCAATAGTCGAGGGCGTGTTCCGGTTGGCAGACATCCATGGGGGAGGGCAGATAGCGGGCGATGGCGTCCAGGAGCGTGGCGATGTCATCGCTCGTGGGGGCTGCACCGCATAGGACGGGCACGACGTCACCGATGCGGGTGAGGTAGCGGATGCGCTGATGCAACTGGTCGAGGGAGATGTCGCACAGGGCGGGGGAGGCGTTCGGATCCGAGGGGGATTGTTCCATGACCGTTTTCACGAGTTCGCCGTACCACCGCTCGGCGACTTCCCAATGGCTGCCGTAGAGTTCGGCGGCCAGCGGTTCGAGTGCCCACAGCGGGAGCAGGTCGATGACGCCTTCGAACGTGGGGTCTGCGCCGAGGGGGATCTGTAGCGTCAGTGGGACAGCGCCGCGAGTGTCGGCGATCGTGCGGACGCAGCGGTCGAAATCCGCGGCGGGGTGGTCGAGTCCGTTGATCAGGCACAGGCGGGCGACCTGGTAGTCGTCGGCGACCCGGAACATCGTCTCGAGGCGCGGGGTGGGGTTCGCGGCGGCGTTCATGACCGCGATCACACCGTCGGCTACGCGGATGGACCGCTCCAGGTCCGCGATGGGCGCGTGGCTCGTCAGCACGGCGATACGAATCGTGTGCTCTACGCGGCCCGTCGTCCAATCGACCGTGGCCCGGGTGCCGGAGCCGGGCTGACCGGAGCGGCGGCGGCAGAGGAGGTGAGCCACTCGGGTCGTCTCGTCGGGGTCGCCGATGATGGTGACGTTGCGGATTGTCTGTGGATCAATGGCTTTGGCGCCCATTGCGTCGTGGTACTCCAGATCGATTCGAGGTGTCGGGACGTCCTCGATCCAGACTCACCGTACCTCCGCCTGCGGATTGCTGGAGCGAAATTCGGCCCCAAAGTAGAACGTGTTCCTATACCGTCGGGCTGTGCAGAAAGAACAACGGCCCGCTGTGGCAGACTGGTTCACTGCGGACGACGGTGTGGTGCGTCTGAAGGGAAGTCGCTGCAAGGATTGCGCCACACCGTATTTCCCGCGAAACACTTTGGCCTGTCGGAATCCGCAGTGTTCCGGTCCGAGGGATGGCTCCGAGCTCGTCGAGCATCTGTTTTCCAGACGTGGGCGGATCTGGTCGTATGCGGACGCCCGGTACAAACCTCCGGCGCCCTATGTGTCGCCCGATCCGTTCGAGCCGTATGTCGTTGCGGCAGTGGAGCTCGAGGTCGAGCAGATGGTGATTCTCGGGCAGGTCGTGCGCGGCCTCACGGTGGACGACCTGGCCGTCGGCATGCCGGTCGAATTGACTCTCGGTACGTTGTACGCCGACGAGGAAGCGGAGCACACGGTGTGGATGTGGAGGCCGGTCAATGACTGACACGAACGACCGCGACATCGCCGTCCTCGGTGCGGGCATGCACCAGTGGGGCAAATGGGGGCGCAATTTCGTCGAATACGGGCTGGTCGCCGCCCGCGCGGCGCTGGCCGATGCAGGGGTGAACCACCTCGACGTCGGTTATATCGCGGGCGCGGACACCATCCGCAACGGATACCCCGGTTTCGTCTCGGGCGCGACTTTCGCTCAGGCGCTGGGTTGGTCGGGTGCGCGGATCTCGAGCAGCTATGCCGCCTGCGCCTCCGGTGCGCAGGCCATCGCCAACGCACGCGCCCAGATCCTGGCGGGGTTGTGCGACGTGGCGCTGGTGGTGGGCGCGGATGCCGCCCCGAAGGGCTTCTTCCAGCCGGTCGGCGGTGAGCGACGCGATGATCCGGACTGGTTGCGTTTCCATCTGCTCGGCGCTACCAATCCCATCTACTTCGCGCTGTATGCCCGCCGCCGGATGGCGCTGCACGGTGCCACGCTCGACGATTTCGCCGCGGTCAAGGTGAAGAACGCCAGGCACGGCCTGAACAACCCGTATGCCCGCTATCGTAAGGAGGTTTCGGTCGAGGAGGTCGCCGCCTCGGCGATCGTCTCGGACCCGTTGCGGCTGCTCGACATCTGCGCGACCAGCGACGGCGGGGCCGCACTGGTGTTGACGTCGATGGAGTACGCGCGTCGGCACGGCGTCGCCGATCCGGTCCGCATCCGGGCACTGTCCACGGTCACGCCGACGTTCCCGAAAACCGTTCTCGACCTGCCGGATTTCGCGACGGACTCCACTGTGGCCGTCGAGGCCCCGCCCCGCGCGTTTCGTTCCGCCCTCGCGCACGCCGCGTACGAGGAGGCTGGGCTCGGTCCCGCCGACCTGTCTCTCGCGGAGGTCTACGACCTGTCCACCGCGCTGGAGCTGGACTGGTACGAGGACATCGGGCTCTGCCAGACGGGCGGCGCGGAGGAACTGTTGCGCAGCGGCGCAACAACGTTGGGCGGGCGCGTGCCGGTGAACCCCAGCGGCGGACTGGCCTGTTTCGGTGAGGCGATCCCCGCACAGGCCATCGCCCAGATCTGCGAGCTCACGTGGCAGCTGCGCGGTCAGGCCGACGGCCGCCAGGTGGACAACGCTCGCGCGGGTATCGCGGTGAACCAAGGCCTCTTCGGCCATGGCTCGGCCATCATCGCCACCCGCTGACATCGCGGGTCTTCCGGGTCGCTTTCCGAGAACCCGGGCCATGCCCGGGTTTCGTGGTCCAGGTCGATCGAGGGTGCTCTGGTTGATGCGTCCGTGGCGCCGAGCGTCTTCGGGATCAGCGGCTCAGGCGCTGGGCGTGGACTCCGCGAGAGCCTCGGACTCCGGGTCGTCGGATGGCACGACCGGGCTGGGTGTCACGCGGACCCAGGTGTTGTTGACCGCCGCGGCGCCGGAGAACGGGTCGATCGCGGCAGGGTCGTGGAGCAGGTTCACATTCGCCCCGGGCAGCGATGCGGCCAGTGTCCAGCCGACGCCCGGCTCGCGGTGTCCCCATCCGTGCGGGATCGCGACGACGCCGCGCCGGATTTCGTCGCTCACCTCCAGCGCGACGGTGATCGCGCCGGTCGCCGAGGTGACCGTCACCGGGGCGCCGTCGAGCAGCCCGCGCTCTGCGGCGTCGTCCGGGTGCATGAGGGCCGTGCAGCGGTCCTTGCCTTTCACCATGGACGGCACATTGTGCAACCACGAGTTGTTGCTGCGCAGGTGCCTTCGCCCGATCAGCTTCAGGTCGAAATCTTCCGACGGCGCCGTCAACGACCGGCCTCGGCGCGCGTCCTCGACCAGTTCGCGGGCCGCCGCCAGGAAGTCCGGCGGCGCCAAGCGCACCCTCTTGTCCCACGTCCCGATCAATTCCCGCAACCGCGGACGCAGCGGACCCAGATCGACGCCACCCGCCGACTCGCGCACCTTGGCCACGGTCAACCCCGCCAGCCCCTTCCGCAACACACCGTAGGGGCCCGCCGCCATCGCCGCCGACGCCAGCCGCACCGGGCTCAGCCGCTGGAACACCGCGTTCGCCACGCGCCCGGTGACCCCGCGCACCGGCAACGGCAATATCTCGGTCACCAGCCGCGCCAGAATCTGCCAATCCTCCAACCCGTCGGCGGGCGGCTCGAACACTCGCGCGTCGTAGCGCACGTTGTTGCGCACGCTGAACACCGGGAACAGGACGTTCAGATCCTCCCGCTCCAGCGGCGAGACCGGCGGCAGGACGATGTCGGCGTGCCTTGTGGTCTCGGTGACGTACATGTCCACGGCCACATGGAAATCCAGCGTTTCCAGCGCCGCACCCAACCGACCGCGCTGCGGTGTCGACAACACCGGATTGCCCGCGTAGGTGATCATGGCCCGGATCCGGCCCGGCCCCTCGGTCAGGATCTCCTCCGCCAGCGCCGCCACCGGCAGTTCGGAGCGGAAGGACTTGTAGGCGCCCGAGCTGTCGGTCCACGCCCCGTATCCCATCGGCAGATACTTGGCATACCGGGCCGCGTCGATCGGCGGGGTCGCGAACATCTGCCCGCCCGGCCGATCCAGGTTCCCGGTGACGGCGTTGATGGTGTTCACCAACCAATGCGTCAGCGTGCCGGTCACCTGCTGGCACACCCCGATCCGCGCGTACAGCACCGCCGACGGCGCCGCCGCGTGCTCACGCGCCAGCCTGCGGATCGTCTCGGCAGCCACGCCCGCGTGCGGGGCCATCGCCTCCGGCGTCACCCCGGCCACCAGCGCACGCAACTCCGGCCACCCCGAACACTGCGCACGGATCGACTGCTGGTCGCACAGTTCCTCGGTCACCAGCACGTGCAGCATGCCGAGCAGCAGATATACGTCACCACCCGGCGCCACGGCCACGTGCTCGTCGGCCAGGCGCGCGGTCTCGGTGCGGCGCGGGTCGATCACCACGACCGTGCCGCCGCGTTTGCGCACCTGCCTGATACGCAGCTTCGCACCGGGCATCGTGGTGATCGACCCGTTCGACACCGCGGGATTCGCACCGAGGATCACCAGCCGATCCGTCCGATCGATGTCGGTCACCGGCATCAGCACGTTCGACCCGAACATCCGCCACGCCGCGAACTCCTGCGGGAACTGATCGATCGAGGACGCGGTGTAGAAGTTGCGAGTCAAGAGCACCGCGCGCAGCAGCGCGCCGTAGAGCACCGACGAGCTGTGCGCCGCCGGATTGCCGAGATACATCCCGATCGCGCTCGATCCGTGCTCGGCGCGCACCGCCCGCAGCCGTCGCCCGATCTCGGCGAACGCCTCGTCCCAGCCGATCGGCTCGAAGGTCTCGCCCACTCGCCGCACCGGCGTCCGCAACCGGTCCGGGTCGTGGTGCAATCCGCCCATCGCCGTCGCCTTCGGGCAGATGTACCCCCTCGACAGCACGTCTTCGGGATTGCCTTCGATGCGCGTGACGCGCTCGTCCTCGACGGTCACAAGAATCCCGCAGTGCGCCTCGCACAACGTGCATTGCCGGGCGATTGTGGTAGCGCTCATGGGTTTTCGACACCTTCCGCCGGTCGCTGGCCCCAGGCTACCGCGCACGCCCGCCGCCGTAGATCCACTTACGGTCGGAATTTTCAGCCGACAGGGCATGCGGCAGGGGAGTTCTCGGCCTCCGGCGCTCGGTGGCGTCCGAACCTCGCGGCCCGGCAACGGACTTGCACACAAATCGGGACCTGGCCGTAGAGAAGGCCAGGTCCCAGGTTGTCGGGGTCTCAGAGGCAGAAGCTGACGGACACCGACCCGAGCGGAATGTTCAGGCAGATCGCCACCGGCCCGAGGAACGCGGGGGTCGTCTCGGGTGCCGGCGCGGCCGAGGCGGTGGGAGCGGCGAGGGTACAGACGGACAAGGGGATCACAATCGCGGCGAGGGCCGCGGCAGCCTTGGCGAGCATTTCCATAATCCTTTGCTGAGAGCGACTACAACAAACCCGACTCCCTTAGATCGTGCGCCGCTTCCATGGCGGGGACAAGGCTTGCCGCCACATCGCAAGGCCACCGGTGGGATATTGAGCCCGCACCCGTTTCACCGTCGATCGTGTGGTGTCGACTCGATCACCCCGCCCGGCGGAGGGCCGATCGGCTCGAGTACTCGCTCCACCAACGCGGTGTTGCAGTACTCGACGACCCCGGCGAGCCGCCCCTCGGCGACACGGAAGATCATGCAGTACGTCTGCTCGTAAGCCTCGCCGCGCGTGGTGACGCCGTGGCCGCGAGCCTGCACGACGACGCGATCACCGTCGCCGAGAACACTGTCCGCCTCCAGGCGATAGCTGACGAACTGCGCCATCAGCGGCCCCAGCAAACCGTGCAGGACTACGGATTTCGGTGCCCACGTGCCCGACCAGGACCAGTCGCCGGGAAAGGTCCACGCGAAGTCCTCGGCCATGGCTTCACCGAGCGCGCGCATATCGCCGCGGGCCATTCGATCGAAGACGGCACGCACGAGTTCCACGTTCACGTTCTCCGGGTGCGCGCTCTCCACAGTCGACATGATCATCACCACATTATGTCGAGCAGAACCGGTGACGAACAGACCGATTCCGGCTCTCGGACAAGCGTTTCCAGCCGGGACCACAATAGCCGACTGCTCCTCTGGAGCTGACCGGCTCGCACGTCGCACTGCGGGCAAACACACGATTCGTGCAGGTGCAGGTCCTCGGTCCCCGCCCGCGATGACCTTCGACCCTGGGTTCGCGGGCGGCTCGCTGGTGGCATGGGGACGGCGCATTGCCAGAGCGAGGAGGCAGGATTCGGTGGGTTCCGACATAGCGATCAGCGAGATCGAGGATGCGGCAGGGACCGCGAGGCCGGTGGTTCGACGCGAACACCGTGTGCTGCTGGTGGGTTCGGTCGCCGAGGCCGCGGCCGAACTGGTCGCCCGCGGCCGGGAGGCGTTGCTGTTCACCGACATCGAGACCGGTATGGACGCGGTGCTGTATCGGGGCGGGCCCTACGGCGTGCGCTTGGCGCGCCAGCACCGCCGAGGCTTGCCCGGCGACTCGGAGGCGCCCGCGTTGACCGTCGACGCGCGCCCGACGCCGTATCTGGAGGAATCCGAGGCCGTGGAGCGGCTGTGCCGGTTCGGGTTGTCGTTCGTGTTCTTCAACGACCCGGGCGACGGGCGGGGCAGGTTGCTCTACCGAGGCCACGACGGCGATCTGATCGTCGTGGCGCCGCGATCCACCGAAACGGGAAGGTGAATCACCACGATGACACGCGATCTGACGCAGCGCGAGATTCTCACCGAGCTGGAGCATGTCGCCGAGACCTGCGTGAACCGGCACCTGTCGCTGGCGAAGGACTGGCAGCCACACGACTACGTGCCGTGGGACCAGGGCCGCAATTTCGCCGCACTCGGCGGATCGGATTGGGAGCCTGGCCAATCCGCGCTCAGCGAGGTCGCCAAGGCAGCGATGGTGACCAACCTGCTGACCGAGGACAACCTGCCCTCCTACCACCGCGAGATCGCCGAGAACTTCTCCCGCGACGGCGCCTGGGGCACCTGGGTGGGTCGCTGGACCGCCGAGGAGATGCGCCACAGCACGGTGATTCGCGACTACCTGGTGGTGACTCGGGGCGTGGATCCGGTCGCGCTGGAACAGGCCAGGATGGCGCACATGACCCACGGTTTCGACCCCGGCATCGGGCGCACCGAGGTCGACAGCGGCGCTGGTTTCCTGCATTCGGTCGCCTACGTCAGTTTCCAGGAGCTCGCCACTCGCATCACCCACCGCAACACCGGCAGGGTCTGCCACGATCCGGTCGCCGACCGCATGCTGCAACGCATCGCCGCCGACGAGAACCTGCACATGATCTTCTACCGCACCATCTGCGCGGCCGCGCTGGATCTGGTGCCCGACCAGGCCATCGACGCCATCGACGCCATCGTGGAGAACTTCCGCATGCCGGGGGCGGGCATGCCGGATTTCCGGCGCAACGGCGTACTCATGGCCAAGCACGGTGTCTACGATCTGCGCCAGCATCTGGAGGAGGTACTCGAACCGGTGCTGCGGCAGTGGAACATCTTCGAGCGCACCGACTTCGGGCCTCGCGGTGAGATCGTCAGGGAACGTTTGGCGGCGTTCCTCGACGACTTGGAGCGCGTGCGGATCCCACGGTTCGAGGAACAGCGTGAGCGAGCCCTCGCGCGGGAGCGGGCCAGGGCCTGAACCATGATCTACGGCGGGTAGGTGGCCGCGCTCGACACGCGTGGAGCGCGAGCCCGCTGCCCGATCACAATTCGTCGACGAGCTCGATTCCGGAGACGATCGTGGTCTCGATCTCGATCACGCCGTCCATCGGTGCGTCGATCCAGGGCCGGAGCACCTGCTGGTAGCGGGCGATTCGGGTGGCGTCGGTGATCGGGCGCGCGATTCCGGTGACCACGACCGACCATCCGGTGCGGCGGTCGATGTCGAGGTCGTCGGCTTCGTAGGCCACCACGATGCCCGCTCGTTTCTGCACGGCGGTGGAGAACTGCGAGGCGATCCGGGTGCGCACGATGACCCGCCCGTCCTCGAGCAGATGGTTGACCGGCCGAATCGCGGGCAGTGCGTCGCGGGTGTAGACGACTCGCCCGAACGGGGCTTGGGCGAGCAGCGACAGCGCCTGCTCGCGATCCAGCTCGACGACGGTGCGGCCCGCGGCGGGTAGGCCGGTCATCTGTGCGCGCCTCGTCCGACGCGGCCGACCGGGCGAGAACGCCGTTGGCAGCGGGCGAATCCCACCGTGACGGCCGGTTCGGAAGGTCTCACGTGATGCCCCCATCCGTTCGCGCGTGTGTGCCGGTCGTTTCATGCCACCAGCTCGCCCGAATGCCCCCTAGGGTCGAAGGTCGCCGCAGCGGAGGACCAACGGCCCGCTCATGCGATGCCGATCGGCTGGGAATGTGACGATCGGCCCCGGAGGAGCGGCACTATGGCCGTCTCGATGCGCCCGCGCCGCGCCGACACTGGAATCATGACCGACAGCACCGTACTTCCCGCATCCTCCGTGCCGGATACGCCCACCCTGCTGGCGGCGCTGCAGCTCGCCGCCCGCGCCCCCTCGGTGCACAACACCCAGCCGTGGCGCTGGGAGTTCGACGGCACCCGGCTCGACCTGTTCCGCGACGACGACCGGCTGCTGACCTCCGCCGACCCTGACGGACGCCAGCTGGTGATCAGCTGCGGCGCGATGCTGCACCATCTGCGCACCGCCCTTGCCGCCCGCGGCTGGCACACCGACACCCAGCGCGTGCCCGTGCCGACCCGGCCGGACCTGCTGGCCGCCATCACCTTCCGCGCATGGCCCGACCCGCCCGCGGGGGTCCTGACTCGCGCGCAGGCGATCGAGCACCGTCGCACCGATCGGCTGCCGCTGACTCCGCCGCCGGGGTTGGGCGAGCTGGTGCACACCGCGCGGATGCTGGCCAGCCCGCACGACGTCGAGCTCGACGTCCTCGACGACAGCGCGCGTCCCTTGCTGGCGGCAGCCTCCGAGCACGCCGACGCCAACCGCCGCTACGACATGGACTACCAGACCGAATTGCACTGGTGGGCAGGACATTCCGATGTCAAGGAAGGGGTGCCCGGCACGGCCCTGGCCTCCGACGCCGAGGCCGCCCACGTGCCGATCGCCCGCAAGTTCCCTTCGGCAGCGCATTCCGAACGCCGCGGCGACCTCGACGACCAAGCCGCCTTACTGGTGCTCAGCTCGCCCGGCCACACCGTCTCCGACTGGCTCCACGTCGGCGAAGCCCTTTCCGCGGTGCTGCTCGAATGCACCTCGATGGGATTGGCGACCTGCGCGCTGACCCATATCACCGAGCTGCCCGCCGCCCGTGAGTCGATCCACGGGGTGCTGACCGGTGCGGGCATACCGCAGGTCGTCCTCCGCGTCGGCGCCGCGTCCGTCGACACCACAGCGCCATCACCGACGCCGCGACGCCCCGTCAGCGAGATCCTCACCCTTCGCGACCACGAGGAGCATCCTCCGAGCGAATCTCACCTCGGCTCTGCGACCCGTTGATCGGACAGCGACAGGACGAACGTCACCATGTCGCGTCCCGGGCCGTTGTAGTCGCGCACCGTGTCGTGGACCTCGAATCCCATCGCTTCGTGGAAGGCGATGGAGTTCGTGTTGCGGGGCGAGGTGATCGCTCGGATCACCGTGCGCCCGTCCCGCCGGGCGGCATCGATGAACCGCTGATACAGCCGTCGCGCCAAGCCGCTGCCGCGTCGGCCGGGGTGGACACCGACGAAATGGATGTATGCCTCGTCCGAGTGATCGGGTGAGAAGAAGCCGACGAGGAACCCGACCGGCTCGCTGTCGCATTCGGCGACGAGGCTGGTGGCGGCGAAATGATCGAAGAACAATCTGGGCAGCGCCGCGGCCACCGGGCGCCCCCACCACGCGTCGACGACGCCGACGACCGCCTCGTAATCTCCGGATGTGGCCGGTCGCAACCGAACTGGGCCCTGCACGGACGGTGATTGTGCCAGCCGCCGGGTTCCTGCCACCACCGGCTCGCGGTTCGGTCAACGTCCGAGGGATCGGTCGCCGTCGCAGGGTGGTGACGATGCTGGAGGCGGTAGCGACGGGTTTGCCGTCCGCGCGGGTGACCTCGCAGGTGTAGTGGGTGAGGGTGCGGGCGGTGTGGACGGCGCGAGCGGTGGCGCACAGGGTGTCGCGCCAAACCGGGCGCAGGAACACCGTGCGCAGTTCGATGGTGGTGAACGACTCGCCGGGCTGCACGAGGGACGAATCCAACGGCTCCGAAACCGGACTGTTGCCGCCGCTGCACCATCCACCGACATCATCAGCGGCCCCACACCACGAACCTGACTTCCACCCGAGTCGTTTGTGGCTGGCGATACGTTTCTTACCCTCGGCGGCCTCGGCCATCTATTTCCCTTGTCCGCTAACCGTTTGCCTTGCTACCGTCCGGCAGTGAGCCTCACTGAGTGCGCATCGCGCGCGCCAACGACCTGATCGTCATCGAGGACGCGGCGTACGCGTTTCTCGCCGAACCCGCTCCCGCGCCTTTGGTTTCGCGGGCGCCGGAACGCACGTTCTGGCTGTCGAGCCTGTCCAAGAGCGTGGCAGCCGGATTACGCTTCGGGCTGCTCGTCACCCCGCAGTCGGGGCAGGTCACGATGAAACATACGCTGCGGGTGCACATGGCGAGCCCGCCCGGTCTCGTCGCGGCGCTCGCCGCCGTTCGCGGCGCCCTCGACGTCGTGCCGCTGGGCTGACGAGTTGCCATTCCGGTGGCAGGTGGCAGCGTAAACGGCCTGACGTGCAGCCTGCGGGGGCCCTCGCCTATCGGGGGCAGTGGTCGAGGAGCCGGTCGACGGTGGTGGTGATGGTGTCGGCGAGCAGGTCGAGGTCGGGGGTGGTGTCGTAGTCGCCGGTGATGCCGAAGCCGAGGTGGTCGCGGTAGCTGAGGATGGCGATGGCGGTGCGCAGCCGCATCGCGATGGGCGCGAAGGGCAGGATTTCGAGGACTTCGCGGTCGTGCATTCGCAGGGTGCGGGTGGGGCCGGGGACGTTGGTGGCCAGTCCGGCGATGCTGTGCTGGGGGAAACGCAACGCGGTGCGCACCGCCCACGCCAGGGGCGCGAAGGGCACCCAGCGGGCCAGTGACAGAATCGAATTCGCCGCGCCGGCTTCGCCGCTGGCCTTGTGTTTGCTCAGGCTTGCGTGCACGCTGCGCAGTTGGTCGACCGGGTCGTCGAGTTCGATCGGCAGCCGCGGCAGCATCGCCGAGACCCGGTTGTCGAGCGTCCCGTCGGCATCGGCGGTGCGCACCGACACGGGCGCCAGGATCCGCACCGTCTCGGTGTCGGGTTGCTCGTCGCGGGCGAGCAGCATCGCGCGGAACGCGGCGGTCACCGCGGCGAGGGCGACGTCGTTGACCGTCACCTCGAAGGCAGCGCCGATCTGTTTGACCTGCGCCAGCGACACGCGGGCGACGGCGTAGCGGCGTTGGCGTCCGATCGACCCGGTCAGCGAGGATTCGCCCTCGGGCACGATCGCGTTCCACGCCAGCGGCGCCGCCGCGCGCACGGTGCGCAGCAGCGCGGCGGGTGCCTGAACCGGCAGTCGCAGTCCGTCCGCGAGCATCGTTCGCCAATTCCAGCCGTCGTCACGGTCGCTGTCCGGCTCGTGGCGGTTCGGGATCGGAGCGTCGGAGGTCGGGTCGCAGAAGCGTTGGAACAGCGAGATGCCGGAGACGCCGTCGAGCATGCTGTGGTGGGCGGTGACGATCAGCGCCCATCGCTCACCGTCGAGGTGCTCGACCACGGTGCAGCGCCACAGCGGGTGGTCGCGGTCGAGGCGTTGCTCCATCACGGTGGCCACCATCTCCCACAGCGCTCGTTCGTCGCACGGTTGCGGCAGGGCCACCCAGCGCAGATGATGCCCGATATCGAAGTGCGGGTCCTCGACCCACTGCGGGGCGCTCAGATCCCAGCGTGCGCGCCGCAGTTTCTGGTGCAGGCGCGGGTCCACCCCGATCCGCTCGGCCATGCGGCTGGTGAATTCCGCACGCGTGCCGGGGTTTCCGTCGAGGATCGCCACCGCGCCGATACCGGCGTTGACGTGCTGATCGCTGTCTTCGAGTTCCATGAATCCCGAATCCAACGGACCGAGCTCACTCATCCGATCATCCCTCTCGGTCGCTGACTCCTTGGTTGGCTACCTCTGGCATACCCGGTCGCCGCGGTTTACCGCCCCGGTTATCCCGCTCACATAATTGGTATCTCGTATGCGAATTATCGTAGCGTCGGGGCATGCAGCTGACCCGCTTCACCGACCTCGGACTTCGAGTCGTCATGCGCTTGGCGGTGGCGGGGGAGGGTGTTCGCCCGGGAAGCCGCGAGATCGCCGAGGAACTGTCGGTGTCCTACGCGCACGCCGCGAAAGTGATCACCCGCCTCGGTGAGCTCGGCGTCGTGGACGCGCGCCGCGGACGCAGCGGCGGCCTGGCGATCACCGAACTCGGCCGCACCGCCACCGTCGGATGGCTGGCACGCCGCCTCGAGGGTGACGCCGAAGTCGTCGAATGCGATGGAGCCACCCCGTGCCCGCTGCGCTCCGGGTGCAGGCTGCGCTCGGCGCTGCGCCGCGCCCAGCAAGCGTTCTTCGAATCCCTGGACACCCTCACCATCGAAGACCTCACCCGAAGTCCCACCGGCGCCGTCCTGCTCGCCCTGCCCCGATTCGGCGGCGCCGACCCACAGATTTCAGCAACGAACGGAGAATGACATGCTCTCGGCCACCGCGAAGGAGACGATCCGCGCCACCCTACCTGCGGTAGGTGCGGCCATCGACGACATCACGACGCTGTTCTACCGCAAGATGTTCGCCGCCCACCCCGAACTCGAACGGGACCTGTTCAATCGCGGCAACCAGCAGCAGGGCGGTCAGCAGAAAGCGCTCGCCGGCGCCATCGCCGCCTTCGCGGCACTGCAACTCGAACCCGATCAGGCGCGCGTCGACCTCATCCTGTCGCGGATCGCGAACAAGCACGCCTCGCTGGGCATCGAGCCCGCCCAGTACCAGATCGTGCACAAGTACCTGTTCGAAGCCATCGTCGAAGTCCTCGGCGACGCCGTCACCGCCGAGGTCGCCGCGGCATGGGACGAGGTGTACTGGCTGATGGCCGAGACGCTGATCGCGATGGAGGCAGGCCTCTACCGATCCGCCGGTGTCGCGGTGGGCGACGTCTGGCGGAAGGTGCGCGTGCGCGAGCGGCGCCACGAATCCGCCGACACGGTCTCCTTCGTGCTCACCTCGGTCGACGCCGCACCCCTGCCGTCCTTCTCGCCGGGACAGTATCTGTCGGTGGGCGTGCACCTCGAAGACGGCGCCCGCCAGATCCGCCAGTACAGCCTGTCCTCGGCGCCGTCGAACGCCGACTGGCGCATCACCGTCAAACGCGTCGACGCCAAGATCCTGCCCGACGGCTCGCACGCACCGGCCGGTGAAGTGTCGAATTTCCTGTACCACAACGTCTTCGAAGGCGATGTGCTCGACGTGACCACCCCGTTCGGCGACCTGGTGCTCCAGGACGACGACGCGCCGCTGCTGCTGGTCTCCGCGGGCATCGGATGCACGCCGATGATGGGAATGCTCAGCCACCTCGCCGACACCGCCGACTCCCGCCCGATCTCGGTGCTGCACGCCGACCGCTCGCACAGCAGCCACGCCCACCGGGCCGAACTGGCCGAACTCGTCGACCGCCTGCCGTTCGCGATCATGCACCGCTGGTACGAGAACCTCGGCGCCCGCAGCCCCGAAGACCGGCTGCGGGAAGGCCGCGCCGACCTGGGCGAGATCACCATCGCCGCCGACACTCGCGCCTACCTGTGCGGTCCACTGCCGTTCATGCTCGGCATGCGCGAGGCGTTGCTGGAGAAGGGCGTGGCGGCGCAGAACATCCACTACGAGGTCTTCGGGCCGGACAGCTGGGCGGCCGCCCCGGCATAAGCGGCGATCTTCGGGGCGAATTCGGCAGCGGCAACTCGCGGTCGCGCGTTCGAAATCCGGCGAGCGCCGTTGGCGCCGGGCCGAATTCGCCCCTCCGGCCGCCACGAAGCGCGGCCGGATCGTCGGGAAGCCGCCGGGCGCGGGCTGGTGACAGTGGTCCCGGCGATCGCGGACATTCGTCACTGGCGGTCGATGCTCTGCGCAGCAAAGCTGTGGGAGATGACAGCGAGGCCGTGGAAGTTTCGCCGCCCGGGAAAGGATTCGAGATGACCGAGGGAAATCTCCGCGCCGATACCGCCGACCGACCGGTTCTCGTCGCGGTCGACGGCTCGGCGAGCTCGTACCAGGCCGCCGCGTGGGCCGCGGTGGACGCGGTCACCCACGGGTCCCGGCTGCATGTGTTCACCTCGATAGCGTTGATCGGTGGCCTCGGACCGGCGATGAGCCTGCCCGAGGCGGAGATGACGTGGCTGCGCACCGACGGCGAACGGATCGTGACCGAAGCCGCGCGCATCGCACGAGAAGCGGTGCAGGACGCGGAGCTGGACCTCACCACCGAGGTCACCTTCGACCTGCCGATTCCCACCCTCGTCGAACGATCCACAACCCTGCGCACGCTCGCGGTCGGCAGCCGCGGTCTCGGCGCATTCCAGCGTGGCCTGCTCGGCTCGGTCAGCACCGCGGTGGCCAGGCACGCGCACTGCCCGGTGGCGGTAGTCCACGATCGCTCCGCGACCGACGCGGTGTCACTGACCAAACCGGTCCTCGTCGGTGTCGACGGCAGCGAGAACAGTGTGCCCGCCGTGCGTTACGCGTTCGACCAAGCCGCGCGCCGCAAAGTCGAGCTGGTGGCGCTGCACGCGTGGCGCGACACCAGCAGCGTCGATCTGCCTGTGACGGACTGGGATTCGATCCGGGAGTCGGAGCGGGCGCTGCTCGCCGAGCGGCTGGCGGGCTTCGGCGAGGAATACCCCGATGTGACCGTGCGCCGAATCGTGGTGTCGGACAGGCCGGTTCGCGCGCTGCTCGAGGCATCGGCCGACGCCCAGCTGGTGGTCGTCGGCAGCCACGGCCGAGGCGGCTTCACCGGCATGCTGCTCGGATCCACCAGCAACGCGCTGCTGCACGTCGTCGAATGCCCGATCGTGGTGCTGCGTCAACGCTGAACGCCGCCGACGAGATCAGTGCTGGGTGCGAGGGCGGACGACGAGGAGTGGGCATTCGGCGCGGTGCAGGACAGCGTGGGTGACCGAGCCGAGGGTCATTCCGGGGAACGCGCCGCGGCCGTGGCTGCCGAGCACGATCAGCTGGGCCGTGGCCGCCTCGCGCAGCAGGCTGCGGGCGGGACGGTCTTCGGTGACGATGCGGGTCACCGGCACCTCGGGATATTTCTCACCGTATCCGGCGAGGCCTTCGGCCAGCAGTGCCTCGGCCTCGGTCTGCATCTCCGCCCGTGATTCGTAGCGGTAGAACTCCGACCAGGTGTGGACCGCGATCACCTCGACGCCGCGCTCGGAGGCCTCCTCGAATGCCATCGCGATGGCCTGCGCGCTGGAGGTCGAGCCGTCGACTCCGACGACCACCGGCCCATGCCAGGCCGGGGATTTCGATTCGGGGATCACCGCGACCGGGCAGGGAGCCTGGCGGACCAGCGCGGTGCTCACCGACCCGAGCACGACCCGGCCGAACGCGCCGAAGCCGCGACTGCCGACGACGAGCAGGCGCGCGTCTTGGGCGTGGTTGCGCAGCGTCGGCACCGGTGCGCTGTCGGCGACGACCGAGAAGATCTCGATCGGCGCGATCGGCGCGATCGGCGCGGCCGCGGCTCGGGCGGCGTCGCGGGCCGTGGCGAGCAGGTCGTGCCCGGCGCGGCGCCAGGACTCCAGGTCGAAGACCGGGCCTGCCATCCCCGGGCTGAAATCGATCGGCACACCCAGGGCGTGGATCAGGCGCAACGGGGCTCGGTGGCGGGCGGCGTACTGCGCTGCCCAGCGCACGGCCGCGAGGGACTGCTCGGACCCGTCGACTCCGACGACGACGGGCGGGTTGGTGGCCGACATCGGCGTGTGCCTCTCTGTCCCACGAGGATTGGGCGTGACCAGCTATCCATAAGCTAAGCGGCGCATGTTCCTGCTCGCGCCTGCCGTTGGTCACCGACTGCCGGGACCTACGACCGTATCGACAGTTCTCGAGCCCCGACCACCTCGTCCTCGGGATTCCGGCCCTGCGGATTCCACCGCCGGTGCCCTCGCTCGGCTTCGCTCCCAGCCGCGCCGGGTGCCCCGCATCGGCAGGGTCCCCGGCTCGTCCGCCCGGCGCGAGTCGGTCTGCTGATCGCCCGGCGCCGTGGGCCGATCAGTCCGGGTGCACGACCATCACCGGGCAATGGGCATGTTGGACAAGATGATTGCTGGTCGAGCCGAGCAGCAGCCCGCGGAACCCACCGCGGCCGCGGCTGCCGACGACGACCAATTGCGCGGTCTCGGACCACTCGACGAGCTTCTTACGGGGCCCGGCCAAAGAGACCCGGCGGGTGACCGCGACGGTGGGGTACTTCTCCTGCCAGCCTGCCAGTCGTTCCGCCAGCAGCGCATGTTCGCCGGTTTCCAGCTCGGCGATCGGGATGTCGAGATAGCTGGTTCCGGCGAACCGTCCCTCCGACAGATCGCTCCACGCGTGCACCACCACCAGCTCGGCGTCCCGCTCACACGACTCGCTGAACGCGGCTTCGATCGCGGGTTCGCCGACCGGGCTGCCGTCCACGCCCACCACCACCGGGCCGCTGCGGCGGACCTGCTGTTTCTTGCCGTCGTGGCGGGCCACCACGATGCGCCCCTTGGCCTGGCTGGTCACCGCCAGCAGGGTCGAGCCCAGATGGGCGAAGGACCCCACTCCGGGGGTGGCGCCCAGGACGACCAGGTGCGCAGCCGGGGACAACTCGATGAGCAATTCGGCGGGGTTGCGCTCGGACAATTCGGTAGCGACCTCGAGGTCCGGGTGAGCCTCGCGCGCGATGCGCTGCGCGCTGTCCAAAGCTTGGAGCCCGTAGTCGCGAAGGGTCTCGACGACCGAGGGCACCAGCACCTCGTAGGAACCCAGCACCGCGCGGGTGGCAGCCAGATCGTAGCCGTGGGTGATGACCAGGCGCCGTCCTCGATCGGCCGCGGTCTGGGCGGCCCACGCTACCGCGTGGGAGCTGGCGGGTGAGCCGTCGGTCCCGACCACCACCGCCGACGAGGCCGAATTGTGGAGGTCGCGACGGTGCCGGTCGGTCATTGCTGCTGCCTTTCAGTAGGTCTCGTCGACGAGTTCGATGCCGGACACGATCGTGGGTTCGATCTCGACTACGCCGTCCATCGGCGAACCGATCCACGGCTGCAGCAGCCGCTGATAGCGGGCGATACGTGCGGGATCGGTGACCGGACGCGCGATTCCGGTCACCACCACCGACCACCCGGTGCGCCGGTCGATGTCGTCGGCCTCGTAGGCCACCACGACCCCCGTTCGTCTCTGCACGGCGGTGGAGAACTGTGATGCCAGCCGGGTGCGCACGATGACAAGGCCGTCGTCGAAAAGATGGTTGACGGGGCGGATCGCGGGTAGCGCGTCGCGGGTGTACACGACTCGCCCGAAGGGGGCTTGCGCGAGCAGCGACAGGGCCTGTTCGCGATCCAGTTCGACGACGTTGCCGTCGAACTGGCTTGCGGTGGAGGAGGATCCGCTCACCGCCGCGCCGCGGCCGACGTCGCTTCGACCGACCGGGCGGGAACGCTGTTCGCAGCCGGTGAATCCCACCACCGTGCTGGTCGGTTCGTAAGGTTCCACGTGATGCCCTATCCCTCAGCGCATGTGCTCACCTCGGCGGTGACCGTTTCATGTGACCAACTGTGCGGATCCGCCTGTTAGGGCCGAAAGTCGCCGGGAAGAAGGACCAACGACTTCCCACGCCCGGACCGGCTTCGGTGTGTGGCGAAGGTCCTTCGGGTTGGAGCATCGAGGCCCTGTCCGCGTCCGAAGGATTCACTCATGCTGGCAGTCATGGGATCCGACATTCGCGTTGAACCCGCCGAGAACGCCTCCGCCGTCCCGGTCGCGTTGTCACCGGTCGTCGCCGGGGTCGATGGATCGGAATTGGCAGTGCGGGCAGCGTACTGGGCCGCCGTCGAAGCCGACGCACGGCAGGCCCCGGTGCACCTGGTGCATATCGCCACACGCGACGAGGTCGGCGTGGAAGGCATGGAAGTGCTGCTGGCCACTCGCCAGGCCGTGCTGGACAGATGGAGCCGGACTTCGCAGCGTCCGGCGCCGGTGATCGAGCCGCAGGTGCTGGTAGGCGACCCCGCCGTCCGGCTCGAAGAGTTGTCCGCGACAGCGGCCCTGCTGGTAGTCGGCGACACCCAGGCAGGACCGTTGGCAGGCATTCTGCACGGCTCGGTAGCGGCCACACTCGCCGGCGCTTCGCGGTGCCCGGTCGCGTTGATACGACCTTTGCACAACGCCGCGTCCGCGGTCGGTCCGGTGCTGGTCGCGGTCGAGGACACCGTCTCCGCGGAGCAGACGCTGCCCGCGGCGTTTCGCGTTGCCGCTACCCACCACAGTTCGCTGCTGGTCGCCGATCTCCGCCACCGCGCCGTGGCCACGGACGACCTCGACGCCCTGATCAACCGTTACCGCGAGCAGTTCGCGACCGTGACAACACAGTGCGCGACGGTCGCCGGTGATCGCCACACGGCGCTGGAACGTCTCAGCGCCGCCGCGCAACTGCTGGTGATCGCCCGCGACGAGCACCACCGATGGCGAGCGCACCTGAATCCGATGCTGCACCTGGCCCTGCATCACACGCACTGCCCGGTGCTGGTGGTGCCACAGGGCGGCCGGGCCGCCACCGGCAGCGAACACCTCGGCCGACACCGCACCACAACCGTTGGATAGGCCGCTGCTCGGTCGGTCCACGCTGTTGCCGCTACCGCGGCGTGCCCATCGTGTGCATCCACCGTGGAGCCGGGGTGAACAGCCGCCGCGACGCATGTGCGAGAACGCGCCTCTGTGTGACCGGTGGCGATCTTCTACGGTGGGTATCGCACGGCTCGAGCGATGGCGGGGATGCCAGAATGCTGGGTATGCATGGTCCATCGTGCGACTTCGGCCCAGACGACAGGCCCCCGGTGATCGGAACGTTGGCCCCGTCCCGCTTACGCGAGCTGCTGGCCGAGGTTCAAGACCGCATCGCGGAGATCGTCGGCGTGCGCGACCAGATGGATCGGCTCATCGAGGCGATGTTGGTGGTCACCGCAGGCCTGGACCTGGACAACACGCTTCGAACGATCGTTCACACCGCGATCGAGTTGGTCGATGCCCGCTACGGTGCCCTCGGTGTCCGCGAAACCGACAAGAGCTCAAAGCAGTTGGCCGAGTTCGTATACGAAGGTATCGATGACCGCACGCGGGTGATGATCGGTGATCTGCCGCGTGGGCACGGTGTGCTCGGGCTGCTGTTCGAGCAACCCAAACCGATCCGGCTGGCAGATATGTCCGCACATCCGTCATCGGTCGGTTTCCCCGCCAATCATCCACCGATGAGGACGTTCCTCGGTGTGCCTGTCCAGGTACGCAACGAGATCTTCGGCAATCTGTACTTGACCGAGAAATCCGGCGGCCAGGAATTCACCGAAGACGACGAAGTGGTCGTGCAGGCCTTGGCCGCGGCCGCCGGTATCGCCATCGCCAATGCTCGCCTCTACGAAGAATCCCGGATCCGCCAGCAATGGCTGGAAGCCACTCAGGATGTCGCCGCTGTCGTGCTGGCAGGCGGGGACCCGGACGAAGCGCTCGAACTGATCACCGCCCGCGCGTTGACTTTGACCGGGGCGGCCTGCGCCTATCTCGCCTTGCCCGAGGATCCCGACATGCCGTCGGAGGAAGTCGGCGAACTGGTCGTGGTCTCGGCGTCCGGACTCGACGCCCAGCAGATCGTCGGACAGCGGATCCCGGTTCGGGGGTCGCGCACCGGCGCGGCGTTCCGCGACGAACAGTACGTTCCCACCGACGAACCCTGCGGTGAACCGGAGCTGGATTCGCCGGTGAAGTACGGGCAGGTGTTGACCTCGCCGCTGCGGGCGGGGCAGGCGGTGATCGGCGTGCTGGCCACCCTGCGCTCGGCCGAGATGCCCGCGCTGGATGCCGCAGGACAAATGATGATGGCAGGGTTCGCCAACCAAGCGGCGCTGGCGTTGCAGTTGTCGAACACCCAGCGCCGGATGCGCGAACTCGACGTCGTCTCGGAACGCGACCGCATCGCCCGCGATCTGCACGACCACGTCATCCAGCGGTTGTTCGCGGTCGGGCTGTCGCTGCAGGGGACCGCGCAGCGCGCTCGAGCGCCGGAGGTCAAGTCCCGGCTCAGCGAGACCATCAACGACGTGCAGACCATCGTGCAGGACATCCGCCACTCGATCTTCGATCTGCACTCCAGTACCTCCGCCGAAGCACCGATCCTGCGCAAGCGCTTGCACGCTGTGGTGGCCGAGATGACCGCCGAAACGGACCTGCGGACCTCGATCCGGCTGGCCGGACCGGTCTCGGTGCTGACCTCCACCATGTTCGACCATGTCGAAGCAGTGCTTCGAGAGACACTCAGCAACGTGGTCCGGCACGCCCACGCCAGCGCGGTCTCGGTCAAACTCACCATCGGCGACGACGTCATCCTCGAAATCACCGACAACGGCATCGGCCTGCCGGAAGACATCTCTCGCCGAAGCGGACTGGCCAACATCGCCGCGCGCGCCTACGAGGCCGGTGGAACTTTCAGCGCCGGTCGAGGCCCCAGCGAGGGGACCGTCATTCGCTGGTCGGTCCCACTACCCCCGGTATCGTCCGGTGGCGCCCATATCCCTCACGCCACGACACCGGACAACGCCACCGATCGGTGATCCGACGCGCTCGGATGGATACTCTGTGAGAGATCCGAAGACGCGATTCACCGACCCAAGGATGCCGCGATGACCGGGGACGCTGCTGTTTCGATCGTGGCCCTGACGAAATCGTTCGGCGCGACCAAAGCCCTCGACGGCTTGGACATGACCGTGCACACCGGTGAGATTCACGGATTCCTGGGGCCGAACGGTGCGGGCAAGACGACGACGATCCGGATCCTGCTGGGACTGCTGCGCGCCGACTCCGGCACAGTGCGCTTGCTCGGTGGAGACCCCTGGACCGACGCGGTCGCGCTGCACGCCCGGTTGGCCTATGTGCCCGGCGAGGTCACCTTGTGGCCCGGGATCACCGGCGGCGAGGTCATCGACTTGATGGCGCGCTTGCGCGGCGACATCGACCGGCGGCGTCGCGACGAACTGCTGGACCGGTTCGACCTCGACCCCCGGCAGAAGGCGCGCGCGTACTCCAAAGGCAACCGGCAGAAGGTCGCGCTCGTCGCGGCGCTGGCCTCGGACGCGGAACTGCTGCTGCTCGACGAACCGACCGTCGGCCTCGACCCGCTCAAGGAGGCCGAATTCCAGCGTTGCATCGCGGAAGCGAAGGACGAGGGCCGGACCGTGCTGCTGTCCAGCCACATACTCGCCGAAGTGGAGGCACTGTGCGACCGGGTGAGCATCATCCGTCTCGGGCGCACAGTGGAATCCGGCACGCTCGCCGAACTCCGGCATCTGACCCGCACCACCATCACCGTCGAAACCGCCCGGCCACCGACGGATCTGCACACGGCGGCGGGTGTGCACGATCTGGTCCGCAACGGCACACACGCCAAGTTCGCGGTCGACGCCGCTCACCTCGACACCGCCATGCGCATACTCGCCGATCTGGGCGTGCGTAGCCTCACCAGCGCACCACCGACCGTCGAGGACATTTTCTTGCGTCACTACGGCGCCACTCCGGAGCAGACGGGAAAGGACGAACCGTGAACGCCCTCGCGACGCCGCTGCGGGCGAACACCTCCGGCGTGGCCACGTTGTTGCGATTCGCGTTCCTGCGCGAGCGATTCACGCTGCCGTGCTGGCTGCTCGGCGCGGGCGCGCTGATCACCCTGCAGTCCCTCGGCAGTCAGCGTTTCTATGACACGCCCCAGAAGCTGGCGCAGATTCGCGAGACGATGAGCGCGAGCGCGGCCACCATCGCCATGGGCGGACCGACCCGGCTGCTGAACACGATCGGCGGCGAGATCGTGTTCGAGGTCTTCGCTTACCTGGCGGTCGTGGTCGTGTTGATGAATATGTTCCTGGTCGGCCGGCACACTCGTTCGGACGAGGAAACGGGGCGGGCGGAATTGCTTCGTTCGGCGCGGGTGGGGCGCTGGGCTCCCGCTGTCGCCTCGATCGCACTGGCCGGGCTGGCCGATATCGCCGTGGTGCTGGTGGTCTTCGCCGCCGCGGTGGGTACCGGGCTTCCGATGGCCGGGTCGCTGCTGCTGGGTGTCGTCACCGCGGGAGTCGGGGTCACCTTCGCCGGAGTCACCGCCGTCGCCGCGCAGGTGTTCGAGAACCCACGCACCGTGTACGGGGCGGTCGGGCTCGCGCTGGCGGCCGCGTATGTGGCACGCGCGGTCGGAGATGTCGGCAACGGAGTCGCCTCCTGGACTTCACCCATCGGGTGGGGCCAACGCAGCTACCCGTACACGGGTGACCGGTGGTGGACGGTGCTGTTGTTCGCTGCCGCGACCGCCGTGCTCACCGCCGTCGCGTTCTTCCTGCTCGACCGGCGTGACTTCGGCGCGGGACTTCTCCCCTACGGCACGGGGCGTGCGACCGCTTCTTGGGCGCTGGGGTCGCCGCTGGGCTTGGCGTGGCGGCTGCAGCGCGGGTCGCTGGCGGGTTGGGCGGTCGGCGTTTTCGCATTGGGCGCGGCGTACGGTTCGTTCGCGGACAGTATCGAGGACTTTCTCACCGACAACCCTGAGATCGCCGCCTACCTGCCGGGCGGCGCCGCCCAAGCGGTGGATTCGTATCTGTCACTCGCCATGTCGATCGTCGCGCTGCTCACCGCCGCATACGGCGTCTCCAGTGTGCTGCGCGCCCGTGGGGAGGAGACCGCGGGTCGCGCGGAGCCGATCCTGGCCGCACCCGTGAGCCGAGATCGCTGGCTGGCGAGCCACCTCACCGTCGCGTTGGCCGGCAGTGTGTTCGTGCTGTTCTGCGGGGGCTTCGGCGCCGGGCTGTCCTACGGCTTGTCGATCGCCGACGCCGTCCAGCCGCTTCGATTGACCGGTGCGGCGCTCGCGTCCGCACCTGCGGTCTGGTCGATCGTCGCGATCGCGACGATCGCCTGTGGCTGGACGCCGAGGGCCGCTGTCCCGCTGGCGTGGTCGGTCTTCGCCTACTGCGCGGTGGCCGCCCTCTTCACGACTGCCTTCGACCTGCCCGATTGGTTCGACGATGCCTCACCCTTCACACACGTTCCGAGGACGCCGCTCGAAACCGTGACCGCCGCACCGATACTCGTCGTCACCACGATAGCGGTGGCCGGGCTGGCGGCCGGATTCGCCGGGTTCCGCCGCCGCGACACCGGATACTGACTGCGACGTGGGGGTCTCCGGTTGACGACAACTGCTGATCCGGGAAACCGGAGTGCTCAGTGCCCCGGTCGGCGATCGTGGGGCTGTCGACTCGAGGATTTCCGATTGTGGGCGCCATGGTGTCGCCAGGTGTCTTTCTCGGGTTGCGGGACTGTGCTGACTCGGACGTGGCACTTGGCAGTTCCTCGCCGAACGGGTCGCGGGCGCCCGGCGTGTGCTCGATCTCGGGTGCGGTGACGGCTCGCTGCTGGCGGTGGTTGCTGGATGCGGCCGGTCAGTTCGCGCACGACCGCGCGGCCGCGGGTGAGTTCGGTCAGGTGGGCGAGGGGCAGGTGGATAGTCGGCGGCTTTCGGCTCTTGCTGCCGCCGGGGCGATCGGTTCACGCTGAAAGGGTGGTCGGCAGCGACTCCGCGGTACTGATCGATTCCCGCCGCTATGACGCGGTGATCTTCGATATGGACGGGGTCGTCACCGATAGCGCGTCCATTCACGCCGCGGCTTGGGCACAACTGTTCGACTCGTTCATGGCCCGTCGTGCACCGGCCGAAGGTGAGGATCTTTCCGCGTTCACCGACAGCGACTACCTGCGCTGTGTCGACGGCAAGCCTCGCTACGACGGCGTCGCCGATTTCCTTGCCTCACGGGGTATTTCGTTGCCCTGGGGTGAAACGACCGATTCCGGGGAAGCCGAGACGGTATGCGGGCTGGCCAACCGCAAGGACCGCATCTTCCACGACCGGCTCGCCCGCGACGGGGTTCGAGTCTTCGAATCCACGATCGCGCTGGTCGGGAGGCTGCGTGCGGCGGGCATCGGCGCCGCGATCTTCTCGGCCAGCCGCAACTGTCTTCCGGTGCTCACTGCCGCGGGGATCGGGGATTTGTTCGAGGTCCGGGTCGACGGTCTCGTCGCCGAGGAGCTCGGGCTGACGGGGAAACCGGATCCGGCGATGCTCGTCGAGGCGGCGCACCGGCTGGGGGCCGCGCCGGATCGGACGGTCGTCGTGGAGGATTCCGAGGCCGGGGTGGCGGCCGGACATCGGGGTGGGTTCGCGCTGGTGATCGGCATCGATCGGGGTGGGCATGCCGAACGCCTGCGGGCCGGTGGCGCCGATGCTGTCATCGATGATGCGGCGCGGGTGGCGCTGCGAGGCGGGTTCCGGCGGATCTCGCAGCTGCCGGATGCGCTGCGGTCCTGGACGCGTCTGGTCGATCTGCTCGACACCGAAACACCCGCGGTGCTCCTGGATTTCGACGGGACGCTGTCCGACATCGTCGCCGATCCGGCGGCCGCGGCCCTGGTCGAGGGGGCAGGCGACGCGCTGGCGAAGCTCGCCGCGCTGTGCCCGGTCGCCGTGGTCAGCGGCCGCGATCTGAGGGATGTCCGCGACCGGGTCGGGGTGCAGGGGATCTGGTACGCCGGAAGCCACGGCTTCGAGTTGCTCGCTCCCGACGGCACCCGGCATGTGCACGACGCCGCCGCGCCGGGGGTCGAGCAGGCGCTGAAGCGGGCCGCGGAGCGACTACGTGAACGGGTGCGTTCGGTCCCGGGAGTTGTGGTGGAGCGCAAGCGATTCGCTGTCGCTGTCCACCATCGCCGTGCGGACCTCGACGATGTCGGTCCGGTCGTGGCGGCGGTGCACGAGATCGCGCGGGCGACCGGTTTGCGGGTGAGCACCGGGCGCAAGGTCACCGAGCTGCGTCCGGATGTGAACTGGGACAAGGGTACTGCGCTGCGGTGGGTTCTGGAGCAGCTCACCGTCCCGGTGCTGCCGATCTACCTCGGCGACGATCTGACCGACGAAGACGCCTTCGACGCCGTCGAACCCGATGGACTCGGCATCGTGGTGGGCCACGGCGAGAACGGCGATCGACACACCGCGGCGCGCTTCGCCGTGACCGACCCGGCGGCAGTCGGTGTCTTCCTGGACCGTCTGGCCCGCCAGTTGAGCGCCGCGGCGGATTCCGCAGCATCCGATGCCTGGCTCTTCACCTTCGACGGGTACGACCCCGGGCGCGAGAAGCTGCGTGAGGCACTGTGCACCGTCGGCAACGGCTATCTCGCGGTCCGCGGGGCCGCCCCGGAATCCCGAGCCGGAGAACACCACTATCCCGGCATGTACGTGGCAGGCGTCTACAACCGGCTGCGCGACGAGATCGCCGGGCACACGATCGACAACGAGAGTTCGGTGAACCTGCCGAACTGGCTGCCGGTGACCTTCCGAATCGAAGACAGCGACTGGTTCGACATCGATTCCACCGAAATCCTGTGCTACCGCCAGCAACTTGATCTGCGCCGCGCCGAGCTGATCCGCCGGTTCCGGATCCGTGACAGCGCCGGGCGCATCACCTCGGTGACCCAAAGACGGTTCGTCGCCATGCATCGTCCGCATGTGGGCGCGCTGGAGACAACGATCGCCGCCGAGAATTGGTCGGGTCGGCTGATCATCCGATCGGCCATCGATGGCAATGTCCGCAACAGCCTGGTCGCGCGTTATCGTGACCTGTCCGACGAGCATCTCACGGCGGTACGGACGCGACCGCTGTCGCCGGACTCGGTACTGCTGGCAGTCCGCACCAATCAGTCCGAAGTCTCGGTGGCTATGGCGGCCCGCACCTCGCTGCGCGAAACAGTTTGTGCGGCAAGAGAACTCGTGGATCGCGACGGCCTCGTAGGACACGATCTGACCGTCGAAATCGACGCCGGTACCTCGGTCGTGCTGGAGAAGATCGTCACGGTCTTCACCGGACGTGACCGCGCGATCTCCGCACCCGACGATGCGGCCGTCCGCTGGCTCGCCGCCACCGGTGGTTACGCGCAACTGCGCGAGGGCCATGCCGATGCGTGGGAGCAGCTGTGGCGGCGGTTGCGCTTCGATCTCGACGGCCGCGAGCACGCGGTGCGGATCCTGCGGCTGCATCTGCTGCACTTGGTGCAAACCGTCTCACCCAACAGCACCGATCTCGATGTGGGTGTCCCGGCGCGCGGTCTGCACGGTGAGGCCTATCGCGGGCATGTGTTCTGGGACGAGCTGTTCGTCTTCCCGGTGCTGAATCTGCGGTTCCCCGCCGTGACCGAAGCGCTGCTGCGCTACCGATACCGCCGCCTGCCCATGGCGCGACAGGCGGCCGCCGCGGCCGGGCTGAGCGGAGCGTTGTTCCCGTGGCAGTCGGGAAGCGACGGTCGCGAAGAAAGCCAGCGGATGCATCTGAACCCGCTGTCGGGACATTGGAATCCGGATCCGAGCAGGCGCGCGTACCACAGCGGAATCGCGATCGCCTACACCGTTTGGCAGTACTACCAGGCCACCGGGGACCTCGAATTCCTCACCGCTTGCGGAGCCGAACTGCTGGTGGAGATCGCTCGATTCTGGGCGAGCCTGGCGACCTACGATGCCACGCGCGACCGCTACACGATCCGCGGTGTGATCGGTCCCGACGAATTCCATTCCGGGTATCCGCAGGCGCCCGAGGCAGGCATCGACAACAACGCTTACACCAATGTCATGGCAGCCTGGGTGATCCTGCGGGCGATAGACGCTCTGGACCTGCTCGCCCCGCGCACGCGGACCGAATTGCTGCAATCACTATCCGTGCCGCCTTCGGAACCGCCGCACTGGCACGATGTCGCCCGCCGCATGATCGTCCCGTTCCACGACGGCGTCATCAGCCAGTTCGAAGGCTACGAGCAGTTGGCCGAACTGGATTGGGACCTTTACCGGCAGCGCTACGGCGACATTCAGCGGCTGGATCGCATCCTGGAAGCCGAGGGCGACAACGTCAACCGCTACCGCGCGGCCAAACAAGCCGACGTGCTGATGCTGTTCTACCTGCTCTCCGCCGACGAATTGCGAGACCTGCTTGCCCACCTCGGATACGAGCTGCCCGGCGAGATGATCCCACGCACCATCGACTACTACCTGGCGCGCACCTCGCACGGCTCGACGCTCAGCGCGCTGGTGCACGCGTGGGTGCTCGCGCGCGCCAACCGCGACCGCGCGGTGGAATTCTTCGACCTCGTCCTCGAATCCGATGTCGCCGACATTCAGGGCGGCACCACCGCGGAGGGGATTCACCTCGGCGCCATGGCGGGCAGTATCGATCTGTTGCAGCGCTGCTTCGCCGGGTTGGAGATCCGTTCCGACCGGCTGATCTTCTGTCCACACTGGCCCGTCTCGCTCGGTGCGCTGTCGTTCCCGATCGTGTATCGCGGCCACCGCCTGACCGTGCGCGTCAGTGGCGACAGCATCGAGATCAGCTCCGATCCCGGCGCGTCACCGCCGATCGAGATCGACTGCCGTGGTGAGATCGCACGCCTCGCGCCGGGGGAGACGCTTCGTCTGCCGCCGGAACCAGGAACCTGACGGACTCTGTCGCCGGGCAGGTGCGTGGAATCCGGTCACCGATGGGAGCGGTGCCGATCGAGGGGTTCGGCCGTGACGTCGGCACCGGCTTCCCGGTCGCGCGCGTCTGCGAGACCCAGCACGGTGGCGAATCCGGTGGCTAGGCAATCGGTCAGGTTCGCGATGTCGGGGACCGCGGCGGAGTCGGCGTTGACGCCGATGTAGCAGGTTCCCGCGTGCGACATCAAGGTCACGTTGACGGCCGTGCCGATGGTGGGGCTGAAGGCGTACATCCGATCGATCCGCGCCCCGGCGAGGTAGAGAGGCACCGGGGAACCGGGGACGTTCGAGGCGACGAAGTCGACGTGTTTGAGCATCCCGGTGACCATCGCGACCGGCAGCCGGTTGAACGCCGCCGCGACGGCGCCGGACAGCGGTATCGCCGGCTCGCGTCGCCAACCATCGACCGTGCCGTTGACGGCCCGCATCAACTCCTCGGGAGCGAGGATGTCGACCGGCAACGAGAAACGCGCGAGAGTGATCCGGTTGCCGCCGAGCGGATCATCGGCGGTGCGAAGACTGATCGGCATGGTCAGCCGCAGCCGACCGATCTTCGCCCCGTGCCGGTAGTGATAGATGCGTAGTCCGATGATCACCGCGGTCAGGAAAGCGTCGTTCATCGTGCAACCCGCGGCCCGCGCCGCGCGGTGCAGCTGCTCGACGGGCACATCGAGCACCGCCAGCCGACGACCCAGACCGCGCTCGGTCATCACCGGCGACATCGTCGCGGTAATGGGCTTGACCAGGCGAGCCAGCGAGGCCGCGAGCGTGACGCCGTCGCGTGCCGCCCGCGCGGGATGCGCGACGACGCGCCATGCGATCTGCCGCGTCGTACGGATCCCGCCGCGGACAAGATCCGAACCCACCGACCGATTCCACGCCACGATGTCACGCAGCACACCGTCGCTCTCGCGCGGCGGCTCGGGCGGATGGCCGCGATCGGTCTCGGCTCGATCGACGTCGAACAGCGCCGTGGCGATCTGAATGCCGCCGATGCCATCGGTGAGGCTGTGGTGCACTGTCATCACCAGCGCGCAGCCACCCGTCGAACCGCTGAGCAGGGTGATGCGCCACAGCGGGCGGGCCGGATCGAAGGCCGTCATCGCCTCGGTGCGCGCGAATTCGAGGACCGTCGACATGTTCGCCGATGCCGGCAACGCCGCCCGTCGCAGGTGCCAGGACAGGTCGAAACCTGGATCGAGGGCCCAGCGCGGCGGAGTCAACCCGAACGGCGCGATGACCAGCCGATGCCGCAACTTCGGCACGAGACGGGTGCCACGCTCGATCGTGCGCACCAGCCGATCCCAGTCCGGATCGGTATCGAGGACCAGGACCGAGACGATCGTCGAACGCAGGACCGGATCCCGCTCCATCTTCCACGAGAACAGGTCCGATTGCGACATGTGAGATTCGCGGGGGCCCATCGTCCGTTGCCTTCGTGTTCGTCGTAGTTCCGTACTACCAAGTCTGCTCGCTCCGCTGATAAGGGCATAGGTCATCTGCTGCCGGTGTCGATGGCCCCTGCCGCAGCGCCCGACGCGGGAGCACAGTGGTAGTTACCAGGCCGCGTGTACGTTGACGTAGCACGGGAAAGTCCATGTCGAGAGGATCCGTGAAGGTTTTTGCGATGTTGTTCGATGACCGCCGTGACGCCGGACGCCAGCTGGCGCGGCGGCTGGAATACCTCCGCGGCGAGGATGCCGTCGTAGTCGGCCTGCCGCGGGGCGGAGTCCCCGTCGCTTTCGAGATCGCTCAGGCTCTGGATGCGCCGCTGGATGCGATCGTGGTGCGCAAACTCGGCGTCCCCTATCAACCGGAACTCGCCTTCGGAGCGATCGGCGAGGACGACGTCCTCGTGATCAACGACAACGTCGTCGCCCACACGAAGCTCACGCCCGAGGAAATGGCGACGGTGGAGCGCCGCGAACGCGAGGAACTGGCGCGACGTGTCGAACTGCTGCGGCGCACACGCCCGCGTGTCCCGCTGGCGGGCCGCACCGTAATTGTCGTCGACGACGGCATCGCCACCGGTGCCACAGCGCGGGCCGCCTGCCAGGTGGCGCGGGCGCACGGTGCACGCCGCGTCGTGCTGGCCGTGCCGGTCGCGCCCGGCGACACGCTGGCGATGCTGAAGGACGAATCCGACGAGCTGATATGCCTGCACACACCGACTCGGTTCGGCGCCGTCGGCTTTTGGTACCGGCGGTTCGGCCAGGTCCGCGACACCGAGGTCACCGAGCTGCTGCGCCGGTCGTCCGATCATCCGCGGGAGCTACAACCAGGTTCTGCGAGCGATCCGCCCCTGTGCGACGACGAGGTGCGCTTCCGAGCCGGAGAGGTCGAACTGACCGGGCATCTCACCATTCCGGAGAACCCGATCGGGATGGTGGTGTTCGCCCACGGCAGCGGCAGCAGCCGTCACAGCCCGCGCAACCGCTACGTGGCCGAGGTGCTGAACCGATCCGGGCTGGGCACGCTGCTGTTCGACCTGCTCACCGTGGACGAAGAGGGTTATCGGGCACGGGTTTTCGATGTCGAGCTGCTGTCGCGGCGACTGATCGAAGCCACCGTCCGGCTGACCGGTCGAGACGAGGCCGCCGGCCTGCGGATCGGATACTTCGGAGCCAGTACCGGTGCCGCCGCGGCGTTGCGGGCGGCGGCCGCCCCCGACGTGCAGATCGCCGCGGTGGTATCGCGCGGCGGCCGACCGGATCTCGCCGGTCCGGCACTGGCCGCGGTGCGCGCACCGACACTGCTGATCGTCGGCGGTGACGACCATGCCGTGCTGGAGCTGAACCGCCGCGCAGCGCAGGAGATGTCGTGTGAGACAGCGCTGGAGGTAGTGCCCGGCGCCACACATCTGTTCATGGAACCCGGCGCACTGGAGCAGGTCGCCGAACTCGCCCGCGACTGGTTGGTCGGCCGGCTGTCGCCCGAGCCCGGCGCTTGATGACCAGCCAGTTCCTACTGGCCTGGTTGCCGCCGATCATTGGAGGCCGTGCGCTTGCTCGAGCTTCCGCCGGCGGAGCGAAGAAGGCAGTTCGCACGAATACGACACCGGGTGGCCTCCGGCAGAGGCCACCCGGCAAAAACGTGGAGGAGCGGTGAGAGCCTTAGACGACCGCGGGGCGGCGGGCGGCGTTGTCGGCGATGGCCGCGACGATTTCGTCGAACAGCGGCGCGGGGATGTCGTGGCCCATCGCCTGGAAGGGCAGGTAGATCGATCCGGGGATCGCCGCGTGGGTGGCCTCGCCGCCGGCGATCTTGATGAGCGAATCCTCGGCGCCGTGAATGACCAGCGCGGGCAGCTGCAACTGCTGGAGGCGCCTCCTGCGGTCGGGAGCGATGACGGCCGCGGTCACCTGGCGTGCCGGGCCGTCGGGGTGGCGCGCGCGGTCGTAGGCCTGGGTCGCGAGCGCGCGGCGGCGCTCCCTGTCGGCGTAGGTCTTCGAGCCGATGAGGGTGTAGAGGTCGACGGTCTGCTCGATCGCCTCCTCACGATCCGAGGGCAGCGGTTTGGTCAGCTCTTGGAGTACCTCCCCATCGGCCATGCCGATGCTGATGTGCGGGGTGCTCATGATCGAACACAGCGACAGCACCCGCGCGGGGTGCTCGATCGCGAGTAGCTGGGCGACCATCCCGCCCATCGAGGCGCCGACGACGTGCGCCTGCTCGATGCCGAGATGATCGAGCAGCTCGACGGAGTCGCGCGCGATCGCCCTCAGGAAGTACTGGCGCGGCGTGATCTTCCACTCGGTCAGACCGCTGTCGCGGTTGTCGGGACGGATCACCCGGTAGCCGCGCTCGCCGAGGCGGTCGACGATTTCCTGGGGCCAGTGGATCAGCTGCGAGCTGAGCCCCATGATCATCAGCAGCGGTTTCCCCGACGGATCACCCTCGTCGCGGTAGCACATCCTGACCTCGGACAGATCAGCGAATCGGTCGCGCTCATCGATCATGACAAACCTCCCGAAAGTTGTGGACGACGATGGCAAACATACAGCAAGCAGTACGTTGTGATGCGAAATCGTCGCTAAATCAACGTGGATACGTCAGCGGCGGCGATATTCGGTCAGCTGCCAGCAAAAACCTGGCGCATCGCTAGCCAGGCAGCGGTGCGATCGATCGCGGAGCGTGTTTTGTGACTTCCGCCTTTGCCGTGATGTTGCGTGCCATGCCGCCGAACACGAGCGCGTGGAAGGGGGCGACGGACTGCCAGTACGCATGTCCGGCCAGTCCTCGTGGTTCGAACACCGCGCATTGGCGGTACAGCGCGCCGCCCGTGGGTGTCGGTGTGACGGATAGTTCGAGCCACGCCCGTCCGGGAATGCGCATCTCCGCGCGCAGCCGCAGCAACCGTGGACGTTCGAGGGTTTCGACGCGCCACCAATCGAGCGCCTCACCCTGGCGGAGGGTATGTGGATGTCGCCGTCCCCGACGTAGACCGACACCGCCGACGATTCGATCCAGCCACCCACGAAGTGCCCACGCGAGCGGGAACGAGTACCAGCCATGTTCCCCGCCGACCGATTCGATCACCGACCACAGAACGTCGGGATCCGCGTGAGTCGGTCGTTCGCGGAGATCGCGGTACAGCGAGCCGCCCGACCAATCGGGATCCGACGGCAATGGATCCGAGGGTGTTTGCGGTGGACTGGCATCCGACCAGCGGGTCGGAACGTCGAGATCTCGAATTCTGGTGAGTGCCAGCGTCACCGCCTCGCGGAACGGTATCGGCCCGGCCGGCGGGTCCGGGATGATCAGTGAAACGGCATGGTCGGAACACGCGACGTCGTTGATCAGCGACTCCATCAACGGAATCGCGATCGCGCGTGGCACCGGTGTCACCAAGTTGACCCACTGGCCAGACAGCCAGGGCGTCAGGAGAGGTACGGGGATGACGACACGACGAGGCAGCTGCGCCAGTTCGGCATACGTCCTCATCATTTCCTCGTAGGTGACGACGTCCGGGCCTCCGATATCGAAGGCGCCGACCTGATCCGGCGCCAATTCCGCGCCCTGTACCAGGTAATAGAGGACGTCGCGGACAGCGATCGGTTGAACTCTGTTCCGGACCCACCGGGGCGTGACCATGACGGGTAGCCGCTCGGTGAGGTAGCGAAGCATCTCGAAGCTCGCGGAGCCGGACCCGATGACTACACCCGCGCGCAGCACCAGCGTCGGGACGGGCGAGGCCAGGAAGATCTGTCCGACTTCCGCGCGCGATGCCAGGTGACGCGAGAGCGGTTGTCCCGGGGGAGTGATGCCGCCGAGGTAGATGATGCGACTCACCCCTGCCGTCGCGGCGGCAGCGGCGACGCGAGCTGCGGCCGCACGGTCGATCTCTCCGAAATCCGCACGGTCGAGCGAATGTACGAGGTAGTAGAGCACTTCCTGCTCTGCGACGGCATCGCGGACATCCTCATCGCTGAGGACATCGCCGCGCATGATCTCGACCCGATCCCGCCAGGGAGCGTGGGCGAGCTTTCCCGGGCTACGCGCGACCACGCGTACCGAGTGACCGGCTCGGAGAAGCTCCGGAACCAGACGGCCTCCGATGTATCCGCTCGCTCCGAACACCACGCATCGCATGTCCGCACCTCGCATCCTCATATACGCATCGTCTATGCATCAATTCGACGCTACCCCGAGAGGTGTTGAACGGCGAGTCCCGATGTTCCCGCCGACTCGGTGCGTTTCCGCTCGGCTGCCTGTGTCGCTTAGGTGTCGCCCGCCGTGCGCGGGCGGGTTGGTGCGATGACAATTCTCGCGACACACTGTCGAGCACGATCGAGTTGTGCCGTTCCGCCGTGCCGCCGTGGTCGCGATCCAGCTGCGCTTCCACAGGGGATGCCTGATTGAATCGAATATGCATCGTTTTCGCGGTACGATGGACGAGACCGCTCTGGCGAACTGTCGGAACCGACGAGCCGCCCGGTGGTCGATCGCGCCGCGATCGACCGTTGCCGCGCGCTGATCGCCGCATCCGGCGCGCCCGCATACGTCGAGGCGATGATTGCCGATCGCGTCGAAACGGCCACGGACGCGCTCAGCGAAAGCTCGTTCGGGATCGGGCAGCGGGTGGCGCTGGAACAGATGGCGATGCTGTGCACCGCGCGGCAGCGGTAGAGGAGGCATACGATGCGCACTGTCACAGGCCGCGTCGAACTGGATGCGGCAGGTATCACCGATCGATCGCTACGACGTTCGTATGAACACTGCCGGGCGCTCAATGCCCGGCACGGCAAGACGTTCTTTCTGGCCACCCGGTTGCTCGCTCCCGACCAGCGACCCGGCGTGCACGCGCTCTACGGCTTCGCCCGCCGGGCGGACGACATTCTCGACGATCTGGATCCACGGCTCGGAACCGCCGAGCGAGCATCCCAATTGGACAGTCTGGCAGCCAAATTCACAGCGGGTGATACGGCCGGCGATCCGGTGCTGGCCGCGGTGCTGCACACCGCCGACCGTTACCACATACCGGAAGATCTCTTCGACTCCTTTCTCGCGTCGATGCGAATGGATCTGTCGGTCACCGACTATCCCGATCGCGTGACATTGGATCGCTACGTCTACGGATCGGCCGAAGTGATCGGTCTGCAACTGCTGCCGATTCTGGGCACGACGGCATCGGAGCAGGACGCGGCGCCGTATGCGGCCGCGCTGGGAAAGGCGTTTCAGCTCACCAACTTTCTGCGCGATATCGACGAGGATCTAGCCCGCGACCGCGTTTATCTGCCCGCCGACGAACTGGCCGCTCACGGCGTGGACCGGGAACTGCTCGTGTGGTGCCGCCGGTACGGCCGCGCGGATGTCCGGGTGCGCCGCGCACTCGCCGCGCAGCACGAAATCACCAGGCAGATATACGACTTTGCGCGTGGAGGCATCGAACGGCTGGTACCGCGGTCTCGTCCCTGCGTGGCGACCGCGCTACTGCTGTACTCCGAGATTCTCGACCGCATCGAGGACGTCGATTTCGAAGTGTTCGGCCATCGCGCCACCGTCGGCACCCGGCGGCGAGTTCGAGTGGGTACCGAGGGCCTGCTGCGCGCGTGGGTGGCGCGCAGCAAGCAGTGCGGCGGTTGCGTCAGACCGTGATGACGACTTTCGCTCGCGCATGCTCGGTTTCGAGGTAGTGGATGGCCGCCGCCGCCTCGCTGAGCGGGTAAGTCCGTTCGATCACCGGTGTGAGCTTCCCGGCTTCGGCCAGCTCGCCGAGCGCGGTCAGATTGTCGGCGCGCTGCACTACTTGGAGGACGTCCACCCAGCGAGCGAAGCGCGCCAACACCATTCCCGTCACCATGAGCGCCATCGGCCCGACAACCGAACCCCCGCGGTACACACCGCCGCCGGACAGAACGAGCCTTCCATCCGGTGTCAGCACTCGCCGCAAATCGGACAACGAGTGGTTACCGACCAGGTCGAAGATCAGGTCGTAACGCACTGTGCCGCTGGTGAAGTCGTCCTCGGTGTAGTCGATGACCTGGTCCGCGCCGAGCGACCGCGTCTGCTCGATGTTCTTGGTGCTGCACACGCCGGTCACGTGCGCGCCGGAGGCTTTGGCGATCTGCACGGCGAACGTGCCGACGCCGCCGGACGCACCGTTGATCAGTACCCGGTGCCCCGGCTGGACCTGGCCGAGGTCACGCAGTCCCATGAGTGCGGTATTGCCCGCCAAGGGAACCGCGGCCGCCTGCTCGAACGTCAGGCGAGCCGGTTTGTGCCCGACCACGGATTCCGGGGCGGCCACGTACTCGGCGAAGGCGCCATCGGACTCGCCGAACACCTCGTCACCGGCCTTGAACCGCGTCACGTTTCGCCCAACGGACTCCACCCGGCCCGCGAAATCGCGGCCGCGGATCTTCGCCCGCGGCCCGCGCAGTCCCATCATCGGCCGGGCCAGGTACGGATCTCCCCGCATCACATGCCAGTCGAGGGCGTTGACCGCGGCCGCGTACACCCGGACCAGAACCTCGTCGTCACCAGGCACCGGGACGGCGATCTCGCCGAACTCGAGAGCCTCCGGTGATCCGTACCGGTCCTGCATGATCGCTTTCACTGGGTTCTCCATTCGCGCTACCCGTTGGTGCCGAAACCGTAGATCGACACGCCAGGGCCGGACATCGGGGAAGCCCCTGAGACGAGCACTGATTTCAGTGCTCGACCGGATTGCGATGCGGGGCGGGTCGTCGTGTTGGCCGAGCACACCGCCAAGGACAGCAGCCCCAAGATCGTCGATCGCTGCACTCTGCCGCCGCCGGGCGAGTTCGCTCCTGCACTCGCCCGGCGGCCCACGCTCCGGCCCGGCCCGAATGCGAACCGACTGAAGCAGGTATCGATGAGCGAATCCCTCGCGTCCGCACCCGGCCGAGCCGATCGGATGCCGCCGTTGCCGGACGCCGAACTCACCGCGGTGCAGCACGAGGCCGTCCGGCGCCTGTCCGCCGGACGCGCGGCAGCGGCTACGAGCTGCCCGGTGCCTGCTCGGCGAGCCGATCTGCCGCGTAGGCCCTCGACTGCTCGATTCGGCTCCGTTCGTCACCCATGCCGACGAGCAGGTCCACGGTCGCGGGGCCGAGGATATTGGTGGCGGCGTGCCCTTCGTGTCCGAGGTAGCCGGTGATTTCGAGCAGGACCACGCCGTGCACCAAACTCCAGAGCCGTCCCGCGACATCGGCGACCGGGTCCGCGCGGATGCGACCGGCCTCGATCATCCGCTCGACGACGTGCATCATCTGGTTGAAAGACGTTGCTTCGACGGCGGATTCGGCGGGCGTGCCGGTGGCGCTGAGGTTCCCGGCCGCCGGGCGGGTGGTCTGCGGGGAGACCAGCCCGAACATCAGCCGGTAGCGCTGCGGATTGGCGAGTGCGTAGCTGCGGTACGCGTTGCCCGCCGCGAAGAAGTCGGCGACCGGATCGTTCGTCTCGGGAACGGCGAGTGCGGCGCCGAAGCGTGCGAATGCCTCCGCCGCGACGGCGTCGAGCAGTTCGTTCATGCCGCCGAAATGCGTGTACACGGCCATCGTGGACGCACCGATCTCGGCGGCGACTGTGCGCGCCCGCAACGCCTCCGGTCCCACCTCTTCCAGTAACCGGATGCTTGCCTCGATCAGTCGCGCTCGCGGGCTCTGGGCGGGCTGTCCTTGTCCTGAGGTCACTGTTGCCGTTGCTCCATAACGACGTTATTCTACGGTCATAACGCTGTTATGGACTTGGGGGCCATATGGGTAATCGCTATCTCGAGGGCGAGTTCGCCCCGCTGCGGCACGAATACACGCTCACCGATCTGCCGGTCACCGGCACGATTCCCGGCTATCTGGACGGCCGCTATCTCCGCAACGGCCCGAATCCCGTGGGGGAGATCGAACCCGCTCTCTATCACTGGTTCTCGGGTGACGGGATGGTGCACGGTATCCGGATCCGCGACGGCAAGGCGGAGTGGTATCGCAACCGTTGGGTGCGAGGCGCGGCGACCGTCGCGGCATTGGGTGAACCGCCGATCGCCGGACTTCCCGGAGCGTTGGGAATGGGGGCCAACACGAACGTAATCGGGCATGCGGGCCGCACTTTGGCGCTGGTCGAAGGGGGTATCAAGAACTACGAGCTCACCGAGGAACTGGACACGATCGGGGTGTGTGACTTCGACGGGACCCTCACCGGTGGCTACACCGCACATCCCAAACGCGACCCGGTCACCGGCGAGCTGCACGCGGTGTCCTACGCCTTCGGTCGGCGCAACACCGTGCAGTACTCGGTCATCGGCGTCGATGGCAGGGCCCGGCGCGCCATCGATATCGAAGTCGGCGGCAATCCGATGATGCACGACTTCTCGCTCACCGAAAAATACGTGGTCTTCTACGATTTGCCGGTCACCTTGGACATTCGCCGGTTCGCCGCGATGGCGGTACCGCGCGGGTTGCGGCTACCGGCGCGTCTGCTGCTGTCCGCCCTGATCGGGCGCGTCCGGATACCTGCTCCCGCCGATGCCGCGCAGGTGACCAGGGTTCGCCGGGATCATCGGCTTCCGTTCAGCTGGGATCCGCGCTATCCGGCCCGCATCGGCGTGATGCCCCGAGACGGCGACAATGCCGATGTCCGCTGGTTCGATATCGAGCCTTGCTACGTCTTCCACCCGATGAACGCCTACGACGACGGCGAAACCGTCGTGCTCGATGTCGTGCGTCATCCGAAGATGTTCGACCGGAATACCGCAGGCCCGTGGGAAGGGCCGCCCACGCTGGATCGCTGGGTCGTGGACCTGGCGGGAGGGCGGGTCCGCGAGTCGCGGCTCGACGATCGGGCGCAGGAGTTCCCGCGCGTCGACGAACGCCTGGTCGGTAGGCGGCATCGGTACGGGTACGCGTCCGCGGTCGGGACAGGTTTGGGAGGAAGCCCGGTATTGCTGAAGCACGACCTCGACGCGAGGACGTCGCGCACCCGATCATTCGGTGCGGGAAAGGTCGTGGGGGAGTTCGTCTTCCAGCCTGCTGCCGCCGATTCCGGTGAAGACGATGGCGTTCTGATGGGGTATGTCACCGATCTCCCCGCCGACCGCAGCGAGTTGGCGATCCTCGACGCCGGGACGCTGGAGACGATCGCGAATATTCCGTTGCCACATCGCGTTCCGGCCAGCTTCCACGGGAACTGGGTTCCGACCGCCAGTATCACAGCGACCTGATGCCCCACCCGGATCGGTGAGGAGAGGGCGCTCCCAGCTTGTTGCCAGTCGGATTCAGTGGGTGGTCGGTGATGCTGTCGCAAGCGCTGATGGGCATCGGCTCGGTGGCTTTGGTGTATGCCGCGGTGCAGCGACCCCGGCGGCGGGGTTGATCGCCGGGGTCGCGTTGGCTGGCACGCCCGTCGCGGCGCTGATGTTCCGGTACGACAACCCCGATGCGCTGTTGACGTTCCTGATGGTGGTCGCCGGGTACTGCGCCGAAGAAGCTGTGAACCGTTGCGTGCATCGGCTTTACGAGGTGCGGACCTCTGGGACTGTTGCCATCCCGGCGAAATGAGTAAGGAGACCGTCGGTCACGGGCGCACCTCGAGTGTGGCTTGCAGCGCCGCTCGGGTCGGTGTTGGTTCGATACCGAATTTCTCGGTCGCGGCCGTGGAGTCGACCACGAACGGGCGATCGAACTGGTAGCGCAACTCGCGTATTTCACGGGCGTCGGCGTTGAACAGGCCGGCGGCCCGCAGCATTGCCGATGGCATGCGGCGGACTCGTGCCGGGGACGCGCCCGCGAGCGTGGCCGTCAGATCGGCGAGGGCGCGGACCGACAGGGGAGCGGCGGTGGGCGCGTGCCATGCTCTGCCCCAGGATGTTTCGTCATCGGCCACCGCGAGGAGGGTGCGTGCCACGTCGTGGATGGCTGTCCAGCTGTGCGGAGCGTCGGGATCGCCGGGGAACAGTGCGGTCTTGCCTGCGATGGCGGCGGGCAGGACCACGGCGGTGAAAGTCGAGTTGGCTCCGGCTCCCAGGTAGTCGGATCCGCGGACTTCCGCGGTGCGAATGCGGCCGTCGCGATGCGCGGTCAGGGCTTCGTTCCAGAGATCGGCGCGGATCCGCCCCTTGGTGGAGTTGGGGCGCAGGGGGTGGGATTCGTCGACCGGGCCGTCGAATTCGCCGTAGCCGTAGAGGTTTCCGACGGTGAGCAGGAGCGCGCCGGAGGCTTCGGCCGCGTCGATCGCGGCGTGGATGAGCGGCGGGTAGCCGGTGGCCCACCGGGCGTATTCGAGCCCGGCGCAGTGATGCAGTGCGGTCGCTCCCGCGCACTGGGCGGTGAGGTTCGCGGCGTCGGTGGCATCGACCCGGATGCGTGCGATGCGCGGATGCTCGGGTCCCGATCCGCTGCGGGTGAGCAGGCGAACATCGTCGCCCCGCTCGGCCAGCAGGAGTGCGGCGGCCGATCCGACGGGGCCGGCTCCGACGACGACGTGCAGGGACATGGTGGTCCTCGATCCTGTTCAAGTGTTCCGTTTCGAGAACAGCGTTCTCGCGACGCTTTCACGCTAGATGCCGAGGTCGAAGGCTGTCAAGAACAGTGTTCTCGAAACGGCCTACTGTTCTCTTTTTGGCCACGCGTTCTCTACACTGGCGGTATGTCCGCCCCTTCGCTACGAGCCCGTGTTCGCACGGAAATGATCGAGGAGATCAAGGCCGTCGCGCGCCGCCGACTGGCGGTGGACGGGGCCACTCTCTCGCTGCGCGGGGTCGCGCGCGATATGGGCATCGTCGCTTCGGCGCTCTACCGGTACTTCCCCAGCCGCGACGACCTGCTGACCGCGCTGATCCTGGAAGGCTACGAATCCCTCGGCGCGGCAGCCACTTCCGCTGCGGCGGCAGTGCCGGAGGGTGATTACCGGGGCCGATGGATCGCCGTCTGCACCGCTGTTCGCGACTGGGCGCTGGCCCACCCGACCGAATACGGCCTGCTCTACGGCAGCCCGGTCCCTGGATACAACGCCCCGCAAGACACCATCCGCCCAGCCTCGACCGTCGTCCTCCTGCTTTCCGACATAGCGATCGCTGCGACGGCTGCGGGACGCATCGACCCCCCGTCAGTGCCAACACTGCTCCCCGCACCCGTCCGCGCGGATCTCCGTGCGCTGATCGACCAACGAGCACAGGCCGAAGAACTCACCACCGACCTCCCCGAGGACACACTCGGCCGTGTATTCGCCGCCTGGACACAGCTTTTCGGCCTCGTCAGCTTCGAGATCTTCGGCCGCCTCGAAGGCACCATCGAAGCCCGGGCCGACTACTTCCACCACCAGATGAACCTGATGGCCGACCTCGTCGGACTGCCGAACGCCCAGGCCATGTAGCTCCAGCCACCCTCCAGCACACGTCGCGGCCCATGTCGGCGGCATGCAGTTTGGCGACGGAAACGTCCAAAGGCTGTGGGAACCTCCCCTTTTCGGCGACCACCGCGCCGATGCCCTTCACTCCCGGTGTCGCGTTCAGTCGCGCGAAGGTGATGGGCAGGTCGTAATCCGGTGCGTCGGTGATGAAGCGCTCGCTGCCATTGACGACGATCTCGTCGCCGCCGTTCGCGGCCGAGGGTGCCCGGGTGGCATGCTGCGGCAGGCGAATCGAGTGCGCCGGGCGGTGAAGCGCGCGATCCGCGACGCGGGCTGTTCGACGCGAACCGTTGCGCTCGGCGCGGACGCGGTCTCCGCCTGGGGTCGTGCGGCCCCAGGCGGAGATGCGTCCGAACACTCTGCGGTGGTGGCGATTCCGGACCGATTGAGCGGGCGGTTTCACCACGAACGGTTTCGCAACTACCGCTGGCTCAGCTGGACCCAGGCGGTTACAGGCAGAAGCTGATCTCGATCTGGCCGACCGGGATACCGGTGCACACTTCCACCGAACCCGACGTGGGAGTGGCGATGGGGTGTGCGGCGGCGGTGCCGGCGCTGAGAGCGCCTGCGGACAGCGCTAGGGCGGTGATGGCAAGTGGGCGGGCAATTCTGGAGGTCATACTTCATCCTCTGGTCGTGCAATGTGATGCGTCCCAGGTTCGGGACGGGGCCCATCAGAACACGTTCTCATTACCCGCGGGTAGCCCTGTGCGGTCGCCCTGTGGAGTTAACAAAGTATCGGCGAAAGTTTGTGTTAATCCGTTTAACAGCGGCCGGGCGCCGATATCGACGTTGACGCGGCCCGGCAAGCGGCCCGCGAACCGACTCCCACTCGCGCCTAGACCACCGCCCTCGGCGGCTTCGTGAGGTGCAACCGACCAGAGGCAAGGGCGACGGCAGGTGGTCAGGTCTGCGTACTTGTGTCACCTGGACCAGCGGAGAACCTCGAGTGTCGCGCCGACCGCGACTGTGTTGGTCGCGAAGGGTCGAGGCAGTAGCTCGTCGACCCGTGCCAGGCGACGCACGACCGTGCCGCGGTGGGTGTAGAGCCGATCTGCCATCCGGGTGAGTGCACTCCGAGCAAGCCTTGTTCTCGCGCGGATGCGAAGGTCCGGTACGGCTGGACGCGACCGGTGCGCATGGCCGACCATGGCTGACATGTTGCTCACGCGCGAGGCCGATCTGTTCGAAAGCTCCAGGGGCCGCCTGGAGGCGATCGCCTACCGCCTGCTGGGCTCGGCCAGCGACGCCGAGGACGCGGTGCAGGAGACGTATCTACGTTGGCAGGCCGCCGACCGCGAGTACGTGGAGACCCCCGAGGCGTGGCTGACCAAGGTGCTCACCAATCTCTGCCTCAACCAGCTCACCTCGGCCCGAGCGCGCCGGGAAACCTATGTGGGGCAATGGCTTCCGGAGCCGGTGTTGGCCGGTGGCCCGATGCTGGGCCCGGCCGACACCGTCGAACAGCGTGAATCGGTGTCGATCGCCATGCTCACGCTCATGGAGCGGCTCACCGCCAAGGAGCGCGTGGTGTACGTGCTGCGCGAGGCCTTCGGCTATCCGCACCACGAGATAGCCGACCTGCTCGACATCACCGAATCCAATTGCCAGCAGGTCTATCGCCGCGCCAAACAGCACTTGGCCGTGGAACGGGCGCGCATCGAGGTGGACGAGGCCGCCGCCCGCCGGATCGTGGAGGAATTCCTGGCCGCGGCGGTCAGCGGCCGGACCGACGAGCTGGTGCGGTTGCTTACCGATGACGCCGCCATCATCGGCGACGGCGGCGCCTTCTTCGCCACCTTGAACAGGCCGCTCGTCGGCGCCGAGCGCATCGCGCTGTTCGTGCGGCTCGCCATCAAACCCTCGGGCACCAAGTGGGACAAGCTCGGCGGCAAGCCCACGCCGTTCGCCGCGATCGTCAATGGCAGGCCCGCGCTGGTCCTGGCGGCCGAGGATCGGATCGTCGGCGTCGTGGTGCTGGAGGTGACCACCGACGGCATCGCCGCCGTGCACGCCCACGTCAATCCCGACAAGCTGGCGCACGCCAACCGCCAGTGGGCCACGTACGCACCGGGAGCGCCCCTGCCCGATCTATGGTGAACCACATCACAGTCCGCTCCTGTCAGCATTCGTGAGGCTGTCCGGTTCAAGGTCCGAACCCACCGAGACAGGAGCAACACCATGAAGCACCGCATCGTCGTCCTCGGAGCCGGGTACGCCGGAGCCATCGCCGCCGGCCGCCTGGCCAAGCGACTGCACCGCGACGACGTCGAGATCGCCCTGGTCAACGCCGATCCCGACTTCGTCGAACGGGTGCGCCTGCACCAGCTCGCCGCCGGGCAGGACCTGCCGGTCCGCCCACTGCGGAAGATGTTCGCGGGCACCGGCGTTCAGGTGCGCATCGCATGGGTCGATTCGGTGGACGCGGACCGCAAGACCGTCGAACTGATCGGCGAGCAGGGGGCCGAGACCCTCGCCTACGACACACTCGTCTACTCCCTGGGCAGCACCGTCGCCGATTTCGGCGTCCCCGGCGTCGTCGAGCACGCCCACCAGGTGGCGAGCAAGCAGGCCGCGCTGCGGCTGCGGGAACGCCTGAACCAGCTGCGGGCGGACGAGACCGTGCTGATCGTGGGTGGCGGCCTGACCAGCATCGAGATCGCCACCGAGATCGCGGAGGCGCGCCCGGATCTGAAGGTCGCCATGGCCGCGCGCGGCGGTGTCGGCGACTGGCTCGACGAGAAGGCACAGAGCCACCTGCACGGCGCGTTCGAACGCTTCGGTATCACCGTCCACGAGCACGCCGACGTCACCCGGGTCACCGAAGAGGGCGTGGCCACCCGATCGGGCGCGGAGATCCTCGCGCAAATGACCATCTGGACAGCGGGATTCGCCGTGCACCCGATCGCGGCCGCCAGCACACTCACCGTCTCCGAGGCCGGGCGGATCGTCGTCGACGCCACCCAGCGCTCGGTCTCGCACCCGGACGTGTACGCCTTCGGCGACGCCGCGCACGCCGCGGGAGTGGGCGGCAAGACGCTGCGCATGGGCTGCGCCACCGCCTCCCCGATGGCCTGGCTGGGCGCCGACGCCATTGCCGCCCGACTGACCGGACGTGAAGTCCCCGATGCCCCGATCGGCTACAACAGCCAGTGCATCAGCCTCGGCCGCCGCGATGCCATCGTGCAGAAGGTGACCAAGGAGGATCAGCCGACCTCGAAGGTCGACGTGGGCCACAAGGCCGCCCGCGTGAAGGAGCTGATCTGCAAGGCCACCGTGTGGAGCGTCAACCATCCGACCCTGATGGTGCCAAGCCGGCGTCGCCGCCTGGTCGAGACCGGCGCGGCGGCTCCGGTCGCGACCGTCTGAGCGCGCGGGTGCGGAGCCGGTGCAGGTCCGCCCCAGCGGGAACGAACTGGGGCGGGTCTCGATGGCTTCGAGCCGGTGCTTGCCCGCTGTGATCAGGCCGAACATCGTGTAAGTGGACTGTCAGGCCGACGTCAGCTCGGTGTAAGCCGGGCTGGCGACAGTATTCCTGTGAACAGCACAGCAATTGCGGCTTATGGGCTCCGGAAGGCATACGGGGACAAGATGATCCTCGATGGCATCGCTCAGAACATCGGTGCTGGCCCCTACCCGAGCCTGCGCACGGAATGGCTCGACCGACTCGCCCGCGTGATGCGGTACTTGCGCGGCGACCACGCCTTCGCCCAGTTGATCCGGTTCGCCCTGGTCGGCGGCTCCAGCAACGTCGCCTATGTCCTGCTGTTCATGGCCACGAACGGGATCAGCCCGCTGGTCGCCAATATCGCAGGCTCGATCGTCAGCACGGTGATCGCGAACGAACTGCACCGGCGGCTCACCTTTCGCGCGGCCGGACGGGTCGGTTGGTTCACCGCACAGTGGGAAGGCGGCGGGCTGGCGCTGATCGGCCTTCTGATCAGCACGGCGGCGCTGGCCGGACTGGAGTTCCTGGCGCCCGGCCTCGGCGAGATCGCACAGGCGGGCGCCGTGATCGCCGTCATGGCGGTGTGCGGCGGTGTGCGGTTCCTGGTACTGCGCGGCTTCGTCTTCTGAAAGTTCGCCCATTTCGAATCAGGTTTGGCGTCAACCTCGTTGGGGGACGAGACACTGGCGGACCAGTTGGGCTGCCACGATGCCTGCATGGATGTCGAACTGCTGCCTGCACTCGCACCGGGCGTCGGTCCGCCGGAGCGGATCGAGTTGGGAGATCTGCTGATACGACGATGGCTGCCGGAGGACCTGGTGCCACAGTTCGATGCGATCACAGCGTCCTATGAACACATCCATCCCTGGATGGACTGGCTTGCCGAGCCGACCACGCTGGAGCGGCAACGCGCATTCGGTGCGGCGGTCGCCGAGAGCTGGCCTACTGCCGATCGAGGCTTCCATTACGGCATCTTCGACGGCGATGGCAGGCTGCTCGGCGGGATCGGCCTGCTCGACGGCCTCGGTCCTCCAGCGGTCGAGATCGGTTACTGGTGCCATGTCGAGCACACCGGTCGTGGTGTGGTGACCCGTAGCGCGGCTGAGTTGACCCGCATCGCACTGACTTTGCCCGGTGTCGACCAGGTCGAGATCCATTGCGATGAAGCGAACCTTCGCAGCGCTGCGGTCGCTCGCCGGCTCGGTTATCGTCTCGATCGGATCGAGCCTCGCGAAAAGCGCGCTCCCGCAGAGTCCGGTCGCGGGATGTTTTGGATCAAGCAGGGTTCGGGTGGCTCTCCACCGCCGTGACACGGGCCCGGAGCAGGCAGAATTCGTTCCCCTCCGGGTCGGCGAGTACAGACCTGTGCCGAACAGCGGTTTTCCTTGTCGGCACGGCGAATCGGTCACGAGGCTGGGTGCTGTGTCGGCAACGCACCAGCGGTCCCCGGATCCACCTGCGGGACACGTGCGTCCCGGCAGGTGATCGCGGACGGTATCAGGCTCCGGTCTCAGGACTCGTCGATTTCCAGTGCCCCGGACGGGCAAGCATCCACGGCCTCCCGCACCGCTGCGTGACCGCCCTGTGGTCTCGGGGCGAACAACCGCACCCGGCCGTCGCCCTCGTCCTGATCGAAGACCTCCGGTGCGACAAGGGCGCACATGCCCGCGCCGATGCAGCGCTCCCGATCCGCGGAGATTCGCATCCCGGTCACTTCCTCGTCCAGGTGACCGGCAGCTCGTGGACGCCGTAGATGTTCATGTCGGTCCTGAGTTTCACCTCGTCGGCGGGGATGGCGAGCTCGAGGGTCGGGAAGCGACGCAGCAGCCCCTCGAACCCGGCGCGCATCTCGATCCGGGCCAGTTGCTGGCCGAGGCAGGTATGGATGCCGTGGCCGAAGGCCAGACGACCGCGGGCCTCGCGGCGGATGTCCAGGGTGTCGGGGTTGTCGAAGCGCCGGGGGTCGCGGTTCGCGGCCAGCAGTGAGACGACAACGGTCGATCCCTTGCCGATCAGTTCGCCGCCGAGTTCGATGTCCTCCGTGGCGTAGCGATAGAAGATGTCGGCAACGGACAGGTAGCGCAGGAGTTCCTCGACGGCATCGGGGACCAGATCGGGGTCGGCGCGCAGTGCGGCCAGCTGCTCGGGATGCTCGAGGAGCGCGAAAGTGCCGAGCGCCAGCATGTTTGCGGTGGTCTCGTGGCCGGCGAGCAGCAGCAGGAAGGCGATGCCGATCAGTTCCTCGATGCTGAGGTCGTCCTGGCGGGCCAGGTCGGACAGGAGGTCGTCGCCGGGTTCGGCGCGTTTGCGCGTGACCAGTTCGGCGAGATATGTGGTCATCGCGCCGTACACGGCCATCTTCTCGTCGAGCGACTGGTCCTTGACCAAGAACTGGGCGGAGTTGGTCTGGAAGGTCTCCCGGTCCTCGTAAGGGACACCGAGCATTTCGCAGATCACCAGCGAGGGCACCGGCAGGGCGAACTCCTTGACGAGGTCGACCGGCGGGGTCAGGCGTGCCATCTCCGCCAGTTGCCGCTCGGCGATGTCGATGATGTGCTCTTCGAGCTGCTTCATGCGTTTGACGGTGAAGGCGCCGGTGAGCATGCGCCGCAGCCGGGTGTGGTCCGGCGGGTCCATGGCGATGAACAGACCCGGAATCTGTGGGGACGGTTCGGTTGCCGCGGGCATGCCGGGGGTCTCGTACGGGATGTGGACGATGCCGATGTCCTGGCGGGAGCTGAACCGGGTGTCGGCCATGAGCTGGCGGACCGCGTCGTAGCCGGTGACGAGCCAGCCCTCGTGCCCATCGGGGAAGACCAGGGGACTGACCGGGCGAGCCTCGCGCAGCCGGGTGATGTCGCGGGGCGGGTCGAAGGGGCCCGCATCGCGCTCCATGGGAAGGCCGTGCGGGATGGGAACCGTCTGACTCATCGGATTTCCTTTCGTGGCGGTTGTTGTGGCAACACTCGCCGACGGACCTGACACGCGACTGTCACGGCTCTGACACCGACCAGCGCACGGGCGGCTTCCGCACCACGTCAGCGGCACAGGCCCGCAGACCGCCCATGGCAAGATCAGCCAGGTGCAGATCGGGATACTTGGACCATTCGAGATACGCACGGCAGACGGCGTTTACGCCGACGTGCCGGGCGCGCGGCTGCGCGGGCTGTTGATCGCCCTCGCGCTCGAACCAGGTCACGCGGTCCCGAAAGCGACGCTCATCGACTGGATCTGGGGAGAACAACCGCCCTCCGACGCGGCGAATGCGCTGCACCGCCTGGTTTCCCGGCTACGGAAGGCGCTGCCGGAAGGGACGGTCGAAGGACAGACCGACGGCTATCGGCTGCGGGTGGAACCCGATGCCGTCGACGCCGTGCGGTTCGAACGCCTCGTCGCCCAGGCCCGCAATGACGAGGGTCCCCAGGGAGTACGGCGGCTGCGCGAGGCTCTCGCGTTGTGGCGCGGCGCGGCCATGCAGGACGTCGGTCTGCAGGACAGTGCGGCGTTCGACGTGGTCGTCACCCGTCTCGAGGGGCTACGCCTGACCGCCATGGAGGATCGGTTCGACGCCGAGATCAGCCTCGGCCACGGTGCGGAGCTGGTCACGGAACTGACCGACTCGGTGGCCGCGCATCCGGTGCGAGAACGGCTCGTCGCCGCATTGATGCGTGCCCTCGTCGCGACCGGTCGCGGCACCGAGGCGCTGCT